>JAYVND010000427.1:0-4843 GCA_043758635.1 Bdellovibrionales bacterium | reverse complement strand
CCTATTTTGGTTTTTTTGTGGCTTCATTGATCATACCATCGCTTGCGTCTGCGACAATCGACTCACGAGTTGATCCGGTTCCGGTCTCGGCTGAGTGTGTTCAACTATCGAAGCTGCCGAACACCGATTCAGCAATCTGCCGAATCGCCGAGCGCGGAATGACAAGCGAAGTAGAGCTGAGAATCAAAGCGAAGCCGGAATTGCTTTCGACAAATTGCTCGCATCTAGGTGATCTTGCCCGGGCTTACAGTTCGCAAAATGATTTGTTCACCCATGTTCTCGCGGTTCGCGATGCTTATGATTGGTTTGATATCCAACAAAACAAGAAACGATCTATGAAAAATCGCTGTAGCCCTGGCGCCTCTGCCATAGCTGATCTTGATTCGACAGTATTGATGCTGGCGAATTACATTGAGCCTCGTGAAGTCTTAACCGTATTGAAAAACGGGAGACATATTTCAGATGCCGAACTCGCATGTGGAAGCTGGCAAATGGCAGCGACGTATGGAGAAAGCGCAGGCTTCAAAAATGATTCTGCAGTTCTCTCGAACGTGGTTGCGACTCTCAAGGCACGAGGCGCAAATTTTAATAATTCAGCATGCCAATAGGAGTGACGTCTCTCGGCTGCTGCGATAAACTTGGACTATGAATAAAATTTCTTTTCGCCAGGCCATCGAACGCGATCTTCACGCGATTCAGATTTTGGCGCAGCAACTCGGATATAAGTGCACTTCGGCTGAACTCGAGCACCGTCTCGGTTTGCTTTTAGACCGACATGATCATCGACTGATTGTGGCTGAATTGCCGAACGATGCAGCCGGTGACGTAATAGGTTTCGTCCACTTCAAGCGCCATACGGCGCTGCTTTCTGAGGAAAGCCTGGAGGTTTCTGGACTCGTTGTGAGTGAGGGGCACCGTAGAAAGGGAGTAGGACGTCAACTGATGGAGTTTGCCGAAAAATTAGCTAATGAATGGAAAGTCAAAAGCGTCAGGCTGACATCCAATGTGAAACGTGTTGAAGCGCACCAATTTTATCTGGCACTTGGTTATGACCAGCCAAAAACATCTCATTTTTTCATCAAGCAAATGAAGTGAGCAGAGATCTATTCGCACGGCCTCAATAACAGACCTCATCAGTGAAGCGGCGGGCCACTACTCAAGTACGAATGAAGAGGTGCGGTCACCTGTCAATGCGCCCCAAGGATCCGCCACATCCTACCGAGCTCTTCGGCACGGAGAAGTGGCGCACCTTTCACAATCAACTGCACGAAGGTATTAAAATCCGCGTGAAGTAGTTGAAATACTAAAACTTTACCAGCACTCCTAAGGTCAATTTGCCTTCAAGAACCGAACAAATTCAGCTGCGTCATCACTTCCTGTCATCATCCCGTTGGTCGCAACGTCAGTGAACACGCCAGTTTTAGGATCGAAGCTAAATGTCTCCGCTTCACCCTTTGCAGGAGTTCCGAGTTTAAAATGCATGATCTTGATCTTCTGCATAAGTGCTATGTTGTCGGCGTTGTTGGCGCCAGAGCAGGCGCTCCACATGTGTGTGGCCACATTGTTGATGGCGCCTGCAACACGTCCTTGCGTGTTTGCAAGGTAGCGGCCAATGTCCACCTGAATCTTAGGAGCAGACTTTAGTTTACAATGAAGCATCAGTCGACCAATCGACGCTCCGCCATTGCCTTTATGCGCGTCTTCAGCCGTTTGGCTTTCCATACTCAGGAGATCGTCTTCGCGCTCCTTTAGAACCTGCGCTTTTACTTCAACAGTCTTCGCCTTTAAATTAATTCCACGTCTCAGACCGCGCACAGAAGCGCAGTCGGCCTCATTCATGCTTCCGCAGTCTGACGTCCACGCCTCAATGATTAGTTTTTTCTCAACCTCAGCGACCCGGTCGGACTGGAGAACGTTCGCGCTTCCCGCTGCGGCGAAAACAACTGGCGCGGTTGCGAGTGTCATTAAAAGTACAACGCCTAATATCGGAACGCGTGTCATCATAGAAAATACTCCTTCGAGTTATCGAACATTCGATTGAACATAAGCTGCAGGAGTATGATTTTCCGTAGAGGTCAAAAGTGCAACAGGATTTGGGATGAACTGCAGGCCGTTCCGAATGTTTTCTGATTGATAAATCCAATTGTCTGGTGAAACTTTGTAACAGAAAGAAACTTGATGCCATCGTTTTCGAAGCTTTTAATGTTTAGCATTTTTATTTTGATCATCACGCCTGCCTGTTCAAGCGTCAGCGCTTACGAGACACCGAACACGCTTGTGCGCAGAGATGATTCGGCTGTGTCGCGTACAAATATTGACAGGCGAAGTCCTGCTGAGTGTGGCTGGGGGCAACAGTGTAACGGGAGTTTCAGACCTGACTTGCAAAAACTTTTTCCTCTTGGCTACATAGATACAATAGCTCCTTCGCACCGCAAAATCAAAGGGCTCTTCGTGCGTGAGTTCGGCGACTCTCGCCAGCAACCAATTGTTTTTTTGCACGGCGGGCCAGGTCTAAATGGCTATAAGTTTTCTGCAGCTGCAGCGAAAGATTTAGCGCAACGAGGGTTCTACGTGATTGTCTTTGATCAGCGGGGTGCCGGCCTGAGTGACGACTTTGAAACTGAAATTGAAATTAGCTTTGAAAACGCGGTCGCTGATGTACAGACGATTATTGAAAACTATGCCGATGTGTTTAAGTCGAAGCCAATCTTAGTCGGGCACTCTTGGGGTGGTACGTTGGGAATTAAATACGTCGAAAGTCACCCAAACAGCGTTAAGGGTTTAATTTTAGTTTCGTCTCCCTTAGATCAACTAGCCATGGTGCAAGAGGTGCTTGACCGCTGCGCCGTGGAATTCGCGGCGAAAGGCAACTCGAAGAAGGTTGCGGATATCGAGGCACTTAGAGGCGAAATTTTTGCAGCTGGCAATTATGTTATGACTTATGAACTTGCAGTTAGGTTTTTTGATCAGGCTGCTGATGCGGGTCTCTATTTGCCTAAAATTCCAACTCCCGAAAGCACCAAGCTTCGTCGAATTTTAAGTTCGGCACCTGGCGCACCACTGATCGGATATGAAACGGCACCCCCGCTGCGGGGGCTGCTCGCACACGGCTGGATGCGGGGTAGTTTAGTTCCTAATTTGAAAACCATCAAAAACGCTTACGGCATCTTCGGAAGCGACGATGGCCTTTTTACTCCCGCTTTGCTTGATGACATCAAATCCGCGCTGCCTCCGGGCCACTTTTGTCTTTTGCAGAACGCTTCGCATAGTCTATTCATTGATCAAAAAGAACGGTTTATTGAATTTGTTGTGGCGACCGCAACTTCGCTAAAATAGAATTGCTATCTGACGCTCACCAAGCGGTCAAGCGGCTTCGTTGATAAACAGACTCTCTCACTCTCTCTCACTTGAGCGGCTATCGAGCACTCTATACGACGGCGCAAAAATCGATCGTCATAATTTGTAGGTCTTCTGGTTGAGTACTTGCTAGCTCTAGATGAGTCTTCTCGATGATGGCAAGGAGCGATTCTCGAATTGTTAGGCAGTGCAGTCTTGAGGTCGCAAAGGCAGATGAAAAGTGGAGGGAATCATTTTGTGACTTTTCGAGAGCGCGCGCTGTGAGGTTGCGCCTCTCTCTCTGAAACACTTTGTGTAAAGGCGAGGCTTTCGAAAGATGGAGAGAGCTGCCCGCAAATTTATATTTGTCATTCTCCTTGGAGACCAAACCTGCATCAATCAAAAATTGCATGATCTTATTGACCTCGTCGATCTCGAGTGAAAATCGTTGGGCAAGTGCTTTGTCAGTTTGAAGACCAGAACAGCTTGTCGCTAGATGTAGAGTCGAGTACTTCCAGCTTGTATAATACTCAACCTTGCTTTCGAGCGAAATTGCGAGGGCTTCGCCGCTGACTCGCTTTGCGACCTCTCTGAATTCTTCTGCTTTCGTTTTAAGTCGCAGGTTTAGGTAAACCACGAGATCCGGGTCAGAAGCCCGACCCAAGCGCACGAGATCTAGAAAGTACTCCATCTCTCCTTTCGAAAGTTCTAGGAACTTTGCTGCTCGAAACCCTTGTTCCTCCGTCAGCTGGGCGTCGCCTTTCAGTGATCGGCTTAGATAAATCGCCTGACACCCCATTGTCTTTGCAAGCTTCGTCTGGAATCCTCGTTCGGATTCATGAATTTGATGCTTAAGAAATGACCTGTAATCTGCAAAATCGAAAACCGTAAAATTTCGCGACATTGCTTAGGTATAACTATATTTTAATAATAACAATATAGCCTATTGCATATATCTTAAATATTGCGCATCGCATTATCAGGATCTATAACTGGGTCAGTTCAACCATTTAAACTGAATGACCTCAGAAAGGCTTTTATGAAATCACTCTCGTGTTTACTACTGTTCACAGTTTTCTCTCTGCATGCCGTGGCGGGCCCACATGTCAGCGAAGGTCCCGGACCCCTTGGCGAGATTTTAAACTGTCAGAGTCGGGCGAGTCGATCTACATTCGCGATTCGCAGGACGGCCGCCATCACGTTCATTCAAGGTTTGTACCTGCAAGACAACGCTGATCCAGTGAATATGGGCTGCAAGAAAAATGACAGCGAGTGGAGCTGCTCTGAGATTGGGCAATCAGGCGGTGAAAATAAGCTTTTTGTTAAAGCATACCGCAATAGCCAAGGTATCGCGACCGCCCAGGTTTTTCGACAGAATCAGATAGGTGAATCGGTTCTTGTAGATTCACTCTTCTGCCGATCCGGGGAGTAAATTGGATTGATGGATAGAGATCCGTACGAGCTGCACGAACGGTTGTCTAAAACGCAAGTTTACGCTCTCATCGAG
>JAYVND010000426.1:0-4858 GCA_043758635.1 Bdellovibrionales bacterium | reverse complement strand
ACGCTCGCGCTCACAGAGCCCGTCAAAAAGAGAATCAGATAGAACCGAAATTTGGAGAAAAATTTTGTCGTCATAACACTTCCTTTGGCCAGCATTATTCTCTGTCTGCACACTCGAGCGAGTCAAAATAATCTGAAGCATGTCGTCAACCACGCTCGTGTGCCCAAGATCAGCTTTAAGTGATCTTCAGTGCACCCGAAATGGTCCCGTAATGGTGCCGAACGAGAATCAGATTATGCACGCGCGGGAAAGTAAGTGCCAATCTCTTTGAAAGGAGTTTTCGCCTACGCTGAGGCGAAACCCGAGGCAGTGCGTGATGATCCATTTTAGAGTGGTATTTCGGGGCCAGAAACGTATTATGATAAAAATTCGGAGGACAATTAAATGACGAATAAAGCCGAACTATCACTCTGGAGTCGTCTGGACTGGGTCAACGTCGCATTTTTGTTTTTGACGCCAGTCATCGCGGTCATTTTCACGCCGCTTTACTTCAAAAGTCATCCTCTCACCTGGGGACTCGCCGCTTTTTTTGTTATCTGCTATTCGATCAGTAACATGGCGATCACTTGCGGCTATCACCGCTACTTCTCTCATCGAAGTTATGATGTTCACCCGGTGGTTGAGTTCATTTACGTATTTTTTGGTGCCGGAGCTTTTCAAAGTTCGATTCTCCAGTGGTGCGCCGACCATCGTCGGCATCACCGCGTGGTTGACACCGATGAGGATCCGTATTCGATCAATAAAGGATTTTGGTTTGCGCACTTAGGTTGGATGCTCTTCAAAGATCCACATCCTGACACTTTTCTATTCCCGAAGGACTTGCAAAAGAGCAAGCACATCCGGTTGCAACATGATTACTACGGTCTCTACTCGGTTTGCGTTGGATTTGTCTTGCCCGCATTTGTGGGCTGGGCGTGTGGTTTCGGATTTTGGGGCGGCCTTCTCGTTGGCGGAGTTCTGCGTACGGTATTAACAATGCATTCGACTTTTTTGATCAATTCGGCAGCGCACTTTTTCGGAACTCGTCCCTACACGGAAGAGAACACGGCGCGAGACAATCCCGTCATGGCATTCTTAACGTTCGGCGAAGGGTACCACAATTTTCATCATTTCTTTCAAGCGGATTACCGTAACGGCGTTCTGTGGTACCAGTGGGATCCAACAAAATGGTGGATCCGCAGCCTTGCGTTCTTGGGTCTTGCTAAACGCCTGAAACAGACACGAAAAGAAGAAATTTTGAAAGCGCGTCTCCATATGGAAGCAACGAAGCTGGTGTCCAAAGGTGCTTGCGCCACGACAACGCAGCAACTTCGCGGACGCTTGGTCGAAGCCCAGATCAAGATTCGTCAGTTGAAAGACGATTACTTAGCAGCTAAACAGAATTTTGCGACACGAAGTCTTGAAAAGCGTGAAACATTGAAGCAAGATATTCGTCAGGCGAAGCTCGAGTTTCGAATCGCTTACGAGCAGTGGCGCACACTTCGCCGCGCGACACTTCGCGCTGCCTAACTGCGCCGCTCAAATGGCGAATTGACCGGAGAGCTGAATTGCAGATACGCAGCCGAAACTACATCATTGCGTCGGCTGTCTTTTGTCTTCTGATTCTCGGAATTGTTCGCGTGAACCTTGTCTACAAATGGCAGTTGGCTCCTGTCATGAAAGCCCATCGCGCGATCCAAGCCAAAGAGCTTTCGATTTATAAAAAAGACATGCATGATCTCGAGACGAATTTCCCGCTGAGACCTGTCGTTTTCGGGAAATCCGATGCAGGCACGTTGCTCAACGAGCGAATTGCCTGGCTTCCGCGAATTTCAATTCCGCCACAGGAGATTTCTCATTCGCTTTCCAATCTAGGCGGAAGCGAAAGCGGAAAAATCGTAATTTCGGATGAGTTGAGAAGTGATCTGATTCGCTACGGCACTCTTTACCTGGATCACCCCTCTCATTTCGCCGGTTACCATCCAAATCTTGGATTTCTTTCGACTTTGAGCCGCTTTGATTATTGGGACATCGAGACGCGCTCGCCGATTTCGGAGCTCATGGCGCACCACAAATTTGTACCGCCCAACGAACTGCCTGTACCGGACCCGCTCGATTTGATCTCGATCGCAAAATTGCGACTGCTGGCCTCTGCAAGCGAGTCATCGGTGAAGCCGGGACTTCACGACGTGCGAGAGCTCGCACGTCTGATGTTGACGACGGAGAATAGTCAGTTGATCACGGCTGGACTTTCAATTCTAGAAGATGAACGACTCGCTTATTTTTACTATCTAAAAAAAGCAAAAATCAAGCAGGACGATTGGACTCCGATCGGCGGGAAGCTTTTGAGTGAAGCTCGACGCGCATTTGACGGAACTGAAGGCTTTCTGCACCTTTGGACTCAGGATTCTACACTCGATGAGCTCTTTCTCAAGCACGGGGTGCCAGTTGGATTCTGCTCAGCGCTCAACAATCAAATCCCGGCCGTCATGAGTCTTCGAGATTACCTGGAGCCTCATCTTCCTTTTGAGTTGGATTACCGAAACGAGTATAGAAAATTTGATGAAATCATGAAGCGCGCAAAAACAAACTGCCGCTTGCGATACCTGACCGAGTTGATTCGCACAGATAATTTTCCGGCGATACTTCCAGGCTTTCGCCTCATGAACGGAGCACCTTACTGGCGAAAACTTTTCGCCCTGCGCGCATTGCTTGCCGATTTTTCAAATTTTGAATCTTATGAAAAGCTCACCGTGATCTCACATCAACTTTTCGACAACGCCCCGATCGAGCGAATTCCCGCCGATGATTGATTGGCAGCTCACTTATCTAAGCGCCAGCTCGCAGAAACTTCACGGCGATAGCCGTCGAATAAAATTCCACCATATGGTTCCATCAGAGTCTCGGTCATTTCGATCACCTCAGCCGTGCTTCCCGAGGTGAAAAGTCGGTCAAATGCTTCGGCAAACTTGCGCGCAAATGCGGGGTCGACCGCTTTCATTCGTTTGGCGATTGCTTTGCCGCTCGCTGTCCATTGGCCACGGGTGAGGAAATAAAATTCTGCCAACTCGTTAAAGAGCAAAGTCGCATCGGCCACTAGATCGTGTCGACTGCGCGGCGCGCGCACGTCATCTAAAAGCTCGCTGAGTTGGTAGCGGCGATCTTGAATTTGTTCAGTCGTAAGCGGTACCGTTCCCATGCTCAGTGTTTCGCGTGCGAGTCCTTTGATCGAGTTCGAGAACTCGGAAGGTCCCGGAACTTCGTGACCTTCAGCGATCATTTCGGCGAGCGTGCCACGGCCAATCGGGCGATCCACATTCTGAAAAAAATAGCTCAGTGTTTGTGGATCATGCACGAAGGCCTCGACCGGCCAACCGCGATGCATGAACGATTCGCGATAAGCGCGCTCGAGCCTGGGATAAACCACAACCAGATCGAGATCGGAGTGCGCGGTTGCTTCTCCCTTGACGACCGAACCCGCAACAAAAATTGTTTCGGCACCTTGATACCGTTGCTGAAGAAGCTCTTGCGTGACGTAGAGTGGCGAATGCATGGCTTTGCTCATACCACCGTCTTTTAAGACCGAACGCGTCTCACGACAATCAAAATACGCCGCTTGATTGAAAAACAAGTGCCTCTGAACCAGAAAATAATATGGCACTGAGAGCGAGCTATGGGGCTATCTGGTTGCCTCGGGCAGCGGCATCGGTTACACCCTCCACCAAAGAACAACGTTGGCCTTCAAGAGGCGAAAGGATCCCGATGAAAATTCGCGATTTCATCAACCACCACTACCGCCACTTCAACGCTGCGGCTCTCAAAGATGCGGCAGTTGGTTATGAGACACATCTAAATTCCGGTGGGAAAATGATGATCACTCTTGCTGGCGCTATGAGTTCAGCAGAGCTTGGCCTGAGTCTGGCAGAGATGATTCGTCAAGACAAAGTCCACGCGATCACTTGCACGGGGGCGAATCTTGAAGAA
Source organism: Bdellovibrionales bacterium (assembly GCA_043758635.1). Taxonomy (GTDB): domain Bacteria; phylum Bdellovibrionota; class Bdellovibrionia; order Bdellovibrionales; family JAMPXM01; genus JAYVND01. The sequence continues at coordinate 895 of JAYVND010000426.1, read as the reverse complement.
GACGTGTTCAACTTGGTTGCGCACGATCATTACGTTCGTATTCCCAACTACCGTGACCTCACTCCACAAGATGAGCAGGATCTTCTCGATCGCCATCTGAACCGGGTCACAGACACATGCATTCCCGAAGAAGAGGCCATTCGCAGGATTGAAAAAGCTGTTTTGAAAGAATGGGTCGGCGCCGATCAAGCAGGCGAAGCTTACTTCCCACACCAGTTCCTTTATCGCATTTTGCTCTCGGGCGAGCTTGAGCAGTACTATCAAATTGATCCGAAAGACTCGTGGCTCTTGGCGGCGGCGAAAAAGAACATTCCGATGTTCGTGCCGGGCTGGGAAGATTCAACTCTCGGAAACATCTTCACCGGGCACGTCATTGAAGGCGACATCAAAAATGTTCACACCGTCAAAGGCGGAATTCAATACATGCAAGAACTCGCTGGTTGGTACTCGGCAACCGCGCCGAAAACTCCAGTTGGATTTTTCCAAATCGGCGGCGGTATCGCGGGTGACTTCCCAATTTGCGTGGTGCCGATGCTCCACCAAGATTTGCACCAGGACACAATTCCGCTCTGGGGATACTTCTGCCAAATCTCTGATTCAACGACGAGTTACGGCTCCTACTCGGGTGCGATTCCGAACGAGAAAATCACCTGGGGAAAACTCGCCGTCGACACTCCACGCTTCGTGATCGAGTCGGATGCAACGATTGTTGCACCACTCATCTTCGCTTACGTCCTGAACATGTAGATTCTCAGTCATCTTTCCAATGCTCTGGATCTCCGGATTTAGAGCTCTGGAACTGCCCCACCTCGCTCCGTATGTCCGGAGCTCAAATTAGGCAACTGTTGTGATAAACCGCATAGATAGCGAAGTGATCCGTCAGCCTTTCCGGAAT
>JAYVND010000425.1:0-4883 GCA_043758635.1 Bdellovibrionales bacterium | reverse complement strand
GCGAATGATCGCCTGCGAATTTCAATCAGAAATTAAATATTATATTCTTGAAATGGAGAGCAGTGCGCCCCATCTCATGACCGCTGAGAAGTTTGGTGACCTTTTGGTCGATCAGCCCGCAAGCGAAGCGATTTGTGCAGCTCTTCTGCAAGAGATTCGGATCAATAACGAATCAGCTGTTTTAGACGTCGATCAACTTCATGAATTTTTTTACTCCAGGGCGGGTGCTCGGGCTTTTGCCACAAACGGTGATTCGTTTTTGCTCGTTGCGCAGTCTGCCGCACAGCAGGTAGGTTCGCGTTTTGTGGTCCCCGAGAGCGAAGAAGAGAGTTTTACTATTGGCGACAATGCGGAGAGTTTACATACGATGCTCGGAGGCGCCGCCGAAGAGTTTATCGCGTTTGAAGATCTGCTAATCCTAAGAGGCGAAACGACGACGAGTGAGCTTGCCCGCCTGTTTGACGCGCAAACTTGCGGACCAGCCGTCTGGGAGCGGGTCGCTGCATCACTCGTGCGAATTGGTGAACTGAAACCGAATTTGAAACAGGCCGATTGGCGAAAGTCCTTTCTCGCGCTCGATCCTGAAAAAGCGGAAATCTATTCGCGCTCATTTATTCAGGCTCTGCAAGAAGCTTGTCGTGCCTGCAACTGTCATGTTCGGGTGACCGACGAATTTGAGGGACGTCTTGTAACCTATCTTGAGAGTCTCGACACGCAAGCTCGCGCCGGTCATGTCCCATCGGAACAACGGATGCACTTTGCGCAGAATTGCGAGCCGTGGAATCATTTTTACTTCAGCGAACTTGCTAGCGCAATTACGAGCGCCAGTGCCAATGCCAGTGGGGCATCGCAGCAGGGAGCGGCGAATGGATCAATTCAAATTGGCAAGACAGAACTTCCGGATTCTCTCTTAACGGCGCAGCATGCGATGAGGCTGGGCTACGCATTTGCAACTCGAATTGGTTCTGAATACGCAAAGATATTTGCATTGGTGAACATGATTCTTTCTGTCGAAGCGGCGCCCTTATTTGAAGGAAGAATTGCAATTGATGATTTTTTATTTGAGTTGCAGATTCAAGGGCATGATCACGACATGCAAGCGCGCCTGGAGTCGTCATGGTCTTTGATGGAACTCTTTCGAGAACTCAAACTGAGTCCTCTCCAGATTCAAGGACTCTGTGCATCCTCCCTCGCAGATGTTTTTGATGGCATCGGCGACTGGAATGATTCCTACTTTGAAGATCCAGCTGATCAAAAAGAATTCGAAGAGGTATCCCAAATGGTTTACCAAGCGGTTCAAACGCTGCAGGTGACTGCATTGAACATTCAAGAAATGGGCGCAAACTAATGGCGCCATCTGATTCACACCCTATCTCACCACCAGGTGCGCCGGCAAACTCAGCCACCCGAAAATGGATCTTGGATTTGCCTCGTGCGCTTGTGAAGTTTGAAATTCTCTATGGCCGCAAAATCAAACTCTTTAAAAGACTCTACGATTTCACCTTTGAACAGTGTGGGTATTGCGTGGAGTCGGGCTGCGCATGCAAAGATCGAATTTGCCAACACGTCGAGGAACAAGCCAATCGTAAAGGTGAATTCAAATTTGGCCACACGGGACATGCGCTGCGCTTTATTGGTAAAACGGGCTGTGTGATTGCGCCGCATCTCAGAGAAACATGTACAATCTTCTTGTGCGAAAAAGCTCAGAAGAAATCTGATTTCGATCATTTGACTTACGCTAAACTGAAACGGATTTGCTCCAATATCGATTGGGGGCTCATGACTCTTGAAGATGAATATGGAGAAAGTGAATTCCGCGAAATTTTCATTCGCCTGAATAAACCTTATGTCGTTTCGTTTAAAGCGCGCTGAACGCATTCGATCTCGTCATTGAGTGCAAGCGATCAATCGGATAATGTCGTCTTCTCGTAACTCCGTTTGATGAGCACATGGTAGAGAGAATCTGGCATGATGAGTTTCCCGAGGGCTGCTCCCGTGAGTGCCGCGATCATCATCGGAAGAATGAACTCATGTTTGTTTGTCATTTCCATCACAATGATGACCGACGTGATTGGGATCTGAAACGCGCCTGCAAAATATCCTGACATGCCTAAGATCGCGCAAATGCTCAGGTCACTGAGGGCCGCAATTTTGCCGATGGAGACTCCGGTCCAGGCACCAATCGAAATTGCAGGGGCGAGAATTCCGCCGCCCATACCAGAGAGGGCCGAGAGAACCATGCCCGCCATTTTTGCGATTGGAAAAGAGAGCGGAAGGTCACGTCCTTTGCCAATCAGAAAATCGTGCGTAACAATATAGCCCGCGCCACTTGTAAAATCTTTGTAAAATAAATTGATCGCCGCAACACCGACTCCGCAAATCAGCGCGCGCTGCCACCAGTTGATCTTTGCATTGTAGAAACGTCGACTCGCAATCATTCGGCTGGTGATGCCACCCAGAAGGCCAGCCGCCGCGCCAATAAAGATTCCCCAAATTATAAACTCAGGCTGCATTGTCACCTGCACAACTTTACCAAAATAGAAGTGGTCGCCCATCACCGCCTGTGCCGTCAAACCGGCGACGACCACCGCAAGCATCACACCGTGACGAAGTTCACCGAAATCGCCACCGGCAAATTCTTCGATTGCAAACGTCAAGCCTCCAAGTGGCGTATTAAATGCCGCAGCAATACCACCACCAGCGGCGGCGATGATGTATGAACGGAAATCGATGTTCGGATAATATTTGCGAATGCGTGAACCAATGGTTGCGAAAATCGCTCCCGAAATTTGAACAGTTGGGCCCTCGCCGCCGAGAGTGGCGCCGCCAAACATTCCGAAGGCGACTGAAATCACTTTTACAAAAGCCGTGCGCATTGAGAGCAAACCATCTTTCACTACGTTTTGATTTTCGCTATTGCCAAGTGAACAGACGTAAAGGACTTGTGGTACGCCACTGCCACCGGCTTGCGGTGCCAAATACTTAACAACCGCTGTGCCGAATAAAAAACAGATCGGCGTGAGAGCGGTCATTATATAAGGGTAATCGTGATAATAAGTGCGGTTGAGTGCTTGGATTTGGCTGACGAAATCCATGAATTCGACAGCGGCGACTCCCGATAAGACTGCGGCGAGGAGAAATGAAGCCTGGACAAGGATTCGGCCCCAGTAGGTATTGATACCCATTGAGATATATGAAGCCAATTCTCGAGTGCGAAGATGAAGTTTCATTAATTCGGACCGATCATTTGCCGAGCGTGCCACCAATCCATTACTTCAATCACTTCAACGACTTCATGTCGATTACGAATCGGTATTTCACATCGCCTTTCAACATACGTTCGTAAGCTTCGTTGATTTTTTGAATCGGAATGATTTCGCAATCAGATGTGATGTTATGAGCGGCACAGTAGTCGAGCATCTCTTGTGTCTCTTTGATCCCGCCAATGAGAGACCCTGCAAGGGCACGTCGGCCGGTAATCAGGGGGTACGCCTGGAGCACGGGTGGTTGATCGGGCAGCCCGACACAGACCATGGTGCCATCGCGTTTGAGCAAACCTAAAAATTGGTTGATGTCGTGTGGCGCAGAAACTGTGTTGAGAATAAAATCGAAGCGGCTCTTTTCATTTGCCATCGCGTCTTGATCTTTAGAGATCACCACGCGGTCTGCACCCAAGCGAATGGCATCGCCACGTTTGCTACTGGAAGTGGTGAAGACGGTGACTGTCGCGCCAAATGAATGTGCAAACTTAACTCCCATGTGACCCAGGCCACCGAGTCCAACGACGCCAATTTCTTGGCCAGGGCTCACCCCCCAGTGACGAAGCGGCGAGTACGTTGTCACGCCTGCGCAGAGCAAAGGCGCAACGTTTTCGATTGCAAGTTTTGCGGAGACGCGCAGAACAAAGTTTTCGTCGACGACGATATTGTTCGAGTAGCCACCAAACGTAATCTGTTTTGTGACGCGATCTTTGCCATTGTAAGTTCCGGTGAAACCATTTTCGCAGTACTGTTCAAGTCCCGAATCGCAGCTGCTGCAGGTACGGCAAGAGTCAACCATGCAACCGACGCCGACCCAATCACCCGTTTTATATTTTTCAACAGCGGATCCAATTGCGGTCACGACGCCAACAATTTCGTGACCGGGTACCATTGGAAAGCTTGAGCCTCCCCATTCATTGCGAACTTGATGCAAATCAGAATGGCAAACGCCGCAGTAGTGGATGTCGATTTGGACATCATGAGGGCGAGGATCGCGGCGTTCAAAAGAGAACGGAACGAGGATCTTTTTAGATTCTAGAGCGGCATAACCTTTTGATGAGATCATCGGGCCTCTATTCAAATCGAAGTGCATCGATCGGGTGAAGTTGCGACGCTTTTCGCGCTGGGTAGATCCCGAACACAATACCGATGAATGCCGAGAAACCAAACGACAAAATGATCGAGTCGAGCGAGACCTCGGTGACCCACCCCGAAAAAGCAGACAGGACTACGGTGGTTGACCAGCCCAAGAGAATGCCCGCACTCCCGCCAATGCTGCTCACGACAACGGACTCAGCGAGGAACTGCATCAAGATGTCGCGGCGTCTTGCTCCGATGGCCTTCCTTAAACCAATTTCCTTTGTCCGTTCAGTCACCGAGACCAACATGATATTCATGATACCGATGCCACCGACGACGAGTGAGATCGCGGCGATAGCTGCGAGCAGGGCCGACATCGTTTTGCTGCTTTGTGAAAGCGCAGCTTGAATATCGGCCATATTGCGAATTTGCAGTGCATCTTCTTGTGACGGGGCGATGTGCTTGCGCGAGTTCATCAACTCCTTGACTTTGTCTTGAGTGGAATCCATTTCGTTGCTATCCGCGACTTCGATATCGATGGAG
>JAYVND010000424.1:0-4895 GCA_043758635.1 Bdellovibrionales bacterium | reverse complement strand
CGGTTCCGCCATGGATAGAGACAATTTTAAACTCTGCCTGCGCCGCTGCGAGGGCCGCGAGGGCATCGTGACGATCGCCTGGGTTGCGAAAGTAAAGTGTGCCGGCGCGGTTGTTGCCAGCTTCTGCGGGAGCATTTGAAAGTGCCGTGAGGCTGATGATTGCGATGCGGTAGCGGCCCTCGGGACGGCGTACTTCGATGATCGAAGGCTTGATGGCTCTATCGCGGTCTCGAGCGAGTCCCGCATAGGCAATGGGCTGCTCGCGACTCACTTGCTCCAGATTGGTGAGCGTCTCTTCAATTCCTTCGATTCCATGATCACCGATATGGTTGTTTGATAAATTGAATAAGTTGATACCCGCTTTGGCCGCTGCGCGGAGAGCATTTGGATGTGAAGTGAAAACAAACTGCCCGCCGGAGTCAGTCAAGTCAGCTCGGTCGGAGACTACGGTTTCGAGATTGGCAAAATTGATTTGACCATCAAGAAGAGTCTGGACTCCGCTGAACAAATCTAAAAATGGATAGAGACGGCTGTTTTTAAACGCTCCATTTGCCTGAGGTGAAACGCGTGAAGCGTTGCAGTTAAGATCGCCGCCAAAGGTAAGAGTGACCTCTGCTCTCGCTGTGCCGGTGAACGCAATCGCGCAGCCAACAGTGAGAGCAGTCTTTTTTAGAAATTTAGAAGACCGTAGTACATTCATGCCTCTCCTGTATGCAAAACGCGTGCAAAACGCGTGCAATACGCGTGCAAAACTCGTGCAATAAGCGCGCAAAGGATGTGCGAAGCCCGCGCAAAATCCGTGCAAAGCCTTCGATTCAGTCGTCGAGAAATTCTCTCTCAAATACCAGCAAAAGAACTTGAGTACAAAGGCGGAACGGGTCTGATATCATTGGTAAATTACAGTTGACGATGACCGAACTGAGCCGGCACTTCGAGGAGAGGTTGGATTGCAACTTTTTAGAATGCGAAAAAAAGCGTGTCTAGGCAATCGACAAACCCCGCTCTTTAACGGCCCCCGAGCTAAATTCAAGGTTTTTAAAAATCAGGGTTAAGCGAAAATCAGGGTCATCTTGAAATACGAAAGGGCAAAATTATGAACGAGACGCAGGCTGAGAGCAGCACTCCGGTTGATTTGAAGGTGGACGTTGTGATCATCGGGGCGGGCAGTGCCGGTCTTTCGGCGATAAATGAAATCAAGAGCCATAAAAAAAGTTTTGTGCTGATCGACGGCGGTCCGTTGGGGACGACCTGCGCTCGTGTGGGCTGTATGCCTTCGAAGGTACTGATTGAACTCGCGCATGAATACTCGAAAGTTCAACGGCTCAAAAAGTTGCTGCCACTTGCTTTCGGAGAATTGCGGAATGGGATTCCGCCAGACTCGTCAATGATTTTTGAAAAAGTCAGGGAGATGCGCGACGCCTTTGTCAAAGGCCCCACCGAGACTGTCGAAAAAAATCGTGAGCATTTTGTTCACGGGCATGCTCGCCTCTTGTCTCCCAATCTCGTCCAAGTCGGCAAAAAAACATCGGTTGCGAGCGCGTGATTCTTGCAACTGGCTCACGCCCGATGATCCCCAATGAATGGCCAAAGAGCCCACGCATTGTGACGAGCGATAGTTTCTTTGAATTGCGTGAACTCCCAACAAAAGCTGCGGTGATCGGAGCTGGACCGCTGGGACTCGAGCTTGCGCTTGCCATGGCCATGTTTGGTGTCGAAGTTCGCGTGTTCGATCACAAAAAGTAGGTCGGTGGATTGAAAGATCCCCTCGTTGAGGAGACAGCTCAAAAGGCGATGAGTGGGTTTCTCAGTTTTCAGCTAGGACATGCAATTGAACTCAAAGATTTGGGCCATGCCATTCGCGTCAAAACCGGTGCGATGAATCAACTGACTGAGAAAAGTTTTGAGGCGGAGCTGGTCTTATGCGCCATCGGTCGAAGACCGCGTCTCGAAGAATTGGGTCTCGAATCTTGCGGGATTCATTTCAACCAACGCGGGCAGCTCGAATTCGATCGTGAAACATTGCAAGTGGCCAACCTGCCAATTTTCATTGCAGGAGACTGCGCTCAAGATCGTCCGGTCTTGCATGAAGCATCTCACGAAGGCCACATCGCTGGATACAATGCATGTCATCTTCCGCATCATTTTCAACGTCGAACTTCGCTCAGCGTTGCGTTCACCCAGCCGCAGCTCGCACGCGTTGGAGTTTCTTATCTCGAGCTCAATCAAACCGATTTGTTGATCGGGAGTGCCAATTATGAAGATCAGGGACGTGCAAAAATCATGGGTGAAGCAAGTGGACTTGTGCGAATCTACGCCCGTAAATCAGACGGGTTTATTCTCGGAGCGGAGCTGGCCGCGCCTGGAGCAGAGCATCTGGCGCATTTTTTAGCGCTAGCGATCGAGCGTCGATTGAATGTGTTTCAGCTCTTGCGCACGCCCATTTATCATCCCACTTTGCTAGAGGGGCTACGACCTGCCCTGCGCTCGATTGCAAGCGAAGTCACCCAGCAGCCAACGAAGATTGATTTGGTCTCATGCGAAAATTGCGGGCCCGGCCAAATTTAATCGAGAGCGTGAAGTTGATTCACTTCACCAGCATGGTTGGGGAGGCGGGTGCACCGTCAACCAGGCGGTACGTGTAGTTGGGCCAGCCGTATTCTGGAACGTAGGCGCCAAACATCAAGTACTGCTCGCCTCTATCGCGGATGAGCGACATGTACTGGAGGGCACATCCTACCGGCGACACGTTGAGGTCCGCGATCAGTGGGTTTCCAATATAGCTTTCCCATTTGCCGCTGACCGCATAAGTTTTCGCGCGCATCAGACCAAACACCCAATTCTGATTCACTTGGCAAACGAGCGATTTGTCGGCGGCCTCGGTCAGCGAGTAAATGTATCCATTGGAGCGCAAAGTTCTGGCTGCACCGGTCCCAATGCAGCCACCACTCCACGCAATTCTCCACTTGTTGCAGTCGGTAGCCGAGTGGATCGCGTCGCCTGGCAAGTCGGCACCACTTGTTTCCCAGTTGTGAAAATCGGTTGTGCGGGCAATTCCGCGAGCTCCGATCACCGCGGAGGTGTCGTACGCCGCACCGTGGAACGTCACGTAGTAATATCCATCTTGTTTACTTACAATCTGCGGCGTGCCTTCGTCGACCATTTCGGCGGGACATGACTTTCCTTTGCCAGCACAAACTTGCCGCCAAAGTTGACCACCGGTTACGACCGGGTTGGCAGCGTCACGAGTGAAGAGACCCATCGGTGAGCTTCCCGCTTTCGAGTAATGACAAAGATTCCAACCCGATGTTGCGCCAATGCACTGGCCTAGGTAATGCCAAGTGTCTAGCTCCTGATCGTAAAATGCACCACCATCAACGACCATGCAGCCTTCAACTCCGGAGCCATCGCCACCCGTCGGAGCCGCGACAAGGACCGGATCACTCCAGCTCAAGCCCTTATCTAGGCTTTGACGAACCACGACTTGCAAGGCACCAACCGCGCCGCAAGCAGTGGGTGTTGGTATTGTTTGACGATTGAAGGCGTACCATTTTCCGTCAAGCGTAACGAGTGAGGAGGTGTTCGCATCTGTCACACCGTTAAAGGCCCAGACATCTCGTTTTTGAAATTCGAAATGTGCTTGTTGATTCCAAAGTGCGGTAAGGGTCAAGCGATCGGGGCGAAGAGTGGTCCTAAAGTGAGTGAGTTTAGAAATGCCGTAGGTGTAAACTCTAAACTGCAGGGGGATGTTTTGAGTTTGCTGAAATACCAAATCAAAATCTTGCGCTTGATTGGCGGCTGAGAAATTCTGACGGTAAATAATTCGCTCAGCCAACACGAGGTTCGAATTTGTGTCATAGGCATCAATACGCGCGATCTGTCCATTGTCGGCCGAATTATTATCAACTGCAAGATTGAAGCTCAACGTGTTTCCGCCCAGTGGCGCTGCGAAGGTGTGCGGGCCATAAGTTAAGAAGCCCTGGCCGCGTGTCGTGTCACTCGCCCACCCGTCGCTGTCGGTATAACCCACAAGGTGGGCCATGTTATTGTCGGTCGAGGCAAATGGATGAACAGAGTTTTCGGTGATTGTTGTCGCGAAATGTTGAACGTACGAAGCACCGTGCAAATAAATTCGAAACTCAAGCGCGCCTTTTCCGTCGTAGCTAAACGGAAGTTGAAAGCTCTGTTTCGTTTGCGCAAGGGAGAAATCTTTTCGCTTGATGTCTCGGGTCGCGAGAACGATCGCCGGATTTGATTCGTTCACGTCGATCGTCGCAACCACCAGTTCATCTTGCGAATTGTTATCTACCAGCAGGTCAAATGTCGCAAGATAAGTGCCGGGTTTCAGTTGTGAGGAATAGGGACCATAGACCAAGTACCCAGATCCCATGGCTGATGTTGCGGCCCAGCTCGTCGTTCCGCTCGCAGCGCCCAACTGGTGGTAAAGCGAAGGATCTTGTGCCGCATAGGCAAGCGCATTGTAGGAGGCAATTTGCTTTACAGTTGTGGACTCGTGAGTGAGGTAAGAATATCCGTAGTAAAAAACTCGAAACTCAATGTAGTTGGAAGACGGCACGGAAAATGTAACTTCGAAATCTTGCGCAACGCTTGCGGTTGTGAATTCTTTGCGGTGAAAATCGCGGTGACCCAGCACCACGTTATTCATATTGTCGAAGACATCGACGTAACCAATTTTGAGATCGTCGGATGAGTTGTTGTCGACTGCGAGTGAAAATTGAGCAGAATAGGTGCCAGGTTGAAAGGCGTTGAGATAGGGACCGTAGGAGAGAAAACCTCCCGAAGACGTCGATGGTACGGCCCAGCTATGACCTGCAGCCGAACCAACTTGGTGACTGAGAGCGCTGTTGCTCCCGACCCATGATCCAGAGGTGACTGCG
>JAYVND010000423.1:0-4912 GCA_043758635.1 Bdellovibrionales bacterium | reverse complement strand
CATGCTTCCGTTTCTAAACCTATGTTTGAAGCGAACTTACTTGCTCGAGTATCTGAAATTCAAAAAGATCCCAAGCTCGATTGTCGATAATGGCGCCTACAAAGATCTTCTGATCGTTCCTGAGCTGACTGATGCGAAGATCGCACCTGTAGTTCAATCGGTGACTGAAGAAGTCTTCAACGTGGTTTATCAGAACCGCTTTGGTCAGCTCGTCGTTTGGGGACGTGACGGTCAGGTTGAGATCGGCGGACCAGGACACTCGCTGAATGAAGTCGGCGATCCGAACGTCATGAAGTTTCAGCTTCGAGAGAACTATTCGAAAGTGTTCTCTGAGTGCAAGGTCTTTTATACAGGCGGCGAAAGCGGCCTTGACTACAAGAGCTCACCGTCTCAGCCGGTAGCAAACACTGAAGAGAAAGCGCGCATCGTTTTTCAACCAGAGATTCGCACCTTCCAAACGTCCACGCTGATCACAACTCACGGGAAAATTGCGATCGACGATAAGAAGAATAAGTACGCGGCGAGCATATTGAGAAAATCAAATCAGAATCTTACGCAAGTAATGATCTCAACCTCGCGCCCGTACTTTGTGACCAGAGAGCTTCGGCAGATACCCTACGAGGTCAATCAGCTCTGGAGCATTATCAGCGAGCGTCACGGCATCAATGCGCTCATGCGCTTGGTTGCGATCAGCTATGCGCAAGAGGCGGCAAGCTTGACAGTAGACCTTCTCTTTATCGGACAGGATACGCTGACGTAGATGGACATTAGAGCAATGCGAAGCCTTATTCTGTCGATCGTGAAGCCCTTAAAGAGCGGGAAGGTTTCCTCGCAAACAGGCACGAAGGCTGGGCTAACTGACCTGTATCCAGAGGGTTACTCTGATCAATTTCGATTGACGTCACCGTTTGGTTTTATCTCAGGACTCCCGGTCGGCATCACCGCTTTCTACAATGCGCTGTTTGGCTCAGGCTTTGAGTCGATCATCTTAGGACAAGTTCACGAGGCGCGTCCGCAACCGACAGGCCCTGGCGAGACAACTCTCTATTCGACCGACAGCTCGGGAGCATCAATTCAAGTGAAGATCGTGCTCGGCACCGACGGTACACTTACGATTACGTCTCCAACGAAGGTCGTCGTCAACTCACCACAGATCATGCTCGGCATTGGCGGAGAGAAGACAGTGAACGGCGAGACCTTTATGGCTGACTACCTAGCACACACCCACCAGGGAAATATGGGCGTGCCGACGAGCCCCCCGGTCGGAGCACAGGGGCTCGGCTCGTATCTCTCACAAAAAGTAACTGCTGAAAAATAGGAGGCCCTCATGCCGATGACCGCCGCAAGTATGAAATCAAAAATTGAGGCCGCAATAGTAGCCGCTGGCGGGTCTGTTTCCGAGGGCGGATCAAATCAACTTGCAGCTTTGTGCGCGGGAATCATTGGCGAGATTCAAGCAAACGCTCAGGTCGCGCCTGGCATCGCCGTCGCAACGAGCACCGGATCAGGGGCCACGACTTCGCCCGGGACCATCTCATGATCATCGTAAATGAAGACGGCGAATTTCAAGTTGAAGATGGAACTCTAAAACCAGTCGAAAGCAACAACCCAGTCTACGGTGCTCGCATGGCCCTAGGGCTTCCGCTTGGTGAATGGTTATTTGCACCGACTCAAGGTCACACGCTTGCAATCTACCGAATGGTGAAAGCAACGCCAGCCAAGGTTGAAGAGTTTCAAAAGGCAGTGAAATTATACTTGGCACCTTACGGAGACGAGGTCGTTTCTCGATACCTTCAACGTGGCCAAATCGATCTCAATCTAAATATCACCAAGGCTAAAAGCTGATGGCTTCAGTGTTTCTCGCGACCGCAGACATCGTTCAAGAAATGGTTGATGATTTCAAATCAATCACCGGGGTCACGCTTGATCCGACGAATGTTGATGATTCATACGTTGCGAAGTTCTACGCCGAGGCCGGTGCGATCTCTTCGATGTATGCTCAAGCGCAGCGAGTATTGAATGACGTGTTCCCTGCGACAGCATCAACTGATGGGCTCTTAAAGCACCTAGCGGCAAGGTCGCTCTCGTCACAGATTCAGCCACAGCCATCAACTGGCGTTTTAAAACTCACCGGGAATTCGTCAGGAATCGCGATCGGCATCGGAGCTCAGGCGAAGCGCGTCTCTGACGGGGCGGTCTTCACTTGCATTCAGGCAGGCGTGACCGGGTCTGATCTGACGGCGTCTCTTTATTTTCAGAGCCAGTCGACCGGCAATTCTCAAAATTTAGATTCGCTCAATCAACCGTTCACTTTGACGAGCGCGATTTCGGGACTTCAATCGGCGGTCACGAACGTGTCGCTCTTTTTAGACGGTCGTGATCTTGAGACTGACGACGAGATGCGTGCGCGGATACTAGCCCACGATCAAGACGAAAACTCGGGTGGCAACCAAGCAGCATACGAGGCGTGGGCGCTGGCTGCGTCGAACCAAGTGGTGACAGCAAAGACCATCAGACTTCCTAGGGGTCCAGATACCGTTGACACGTACATTACAGCGGGCACTACAGATATCGCCTCGGCAGTTCAGTCCGGATCACCAGTGACTCGTTTGCCGTCAGCGGATCTTATCTCGGCGGTGCAGGCTTATATCTTGGCCCGCAACCCGGTGACTGACGATCATCGGACCAAGGCTCCGATTGAGCTTCCGTTTAGCGTCTCGTTTGCGTTTTCTCTCATGATTGAGACGACAGCAAATCGTTCTTACGTTGGCGGCGTGATCACAAAGGTCATTCAAACTTACATTTATCAAGCGCGGCCTCTCGATGTTCTTACGCCGACCGCGATCGAAAGACTTGTTGATCAGGCCATCGGAGACCAAATCAAAGAGCGCAACTGCGCAAACATGGCGGGGTCTGTGACCAATTACACCGTGCCAGCAATCAATATCCTGACGCCACAAACGATCACGCTCTCAGCCATTTAAGAGGTGATTTGTGTCGGATACTTTGGAGCAGATTTACTTTAATGCGCTTTGCAGAATCGACCACCCAGTCTTTGCAAAAGACTTCTCAAGCACGACTGACGTTCATTCGCCGCTCAATTCGATCTTTAATCGGATCACCGCACGCCAGCTCGTTCGCCTGAAATCAATGCTCGACGAAGTAGCGCTTAATACTTTCCCGCACACCGTAACGGCTCTCTCGATTGACGATTGGGAGAATGAATACTTTGGCTTTACAAAGCCGTCGCTTGATCTGAGTCAGCGTGTGGCTGAGCTCTTGATTAAATACAATCGCAGATTCTCGATGGCCGTGCGTGACGTCATTCAGCTCTCGCAAGCGATCGTGGGCGTCACGCCTTTTGTTACCAGAAACGTCGGCAAAAATGGCTGGGTGTTGGGTCGATCGCCGCTCGGTATCGGTACGACATTCGGCGGAGATGCAGGGGCTCAGGGGCTGTATCTCGTTTATTTCCCGTCGCCCATCAATTCCGGATTACTCACGAAGCTCGATGATCGTTTGACGAGTATTGAGAAAGCCGGATCACGCCACAAGATTAAGGCACCGACTCAACACTGGATTCTTGGCCGCACGGCGCTCGGGATCAACACCACTTTAGGAGCTTGATGCCATGAGTTTTGGGATAATCAACTGGGCTTCATTGCTCGACTACACAGTGCAACCAAGCGACATGCAGCTCTTTCAAAGCTACATGATGGGCCCACGCACGGCGCTCAATCAGGCTACCCGTACACCAGGGGTTCTCTCGGGCGGGCTTATCACGCCGACGGCGGGCCTTGGTGTCTCGATCTCGGCAGGTGTCGCACTCATGGCCGATGGAACGCTTGTGCAGTTTCCGGCGTTGACGGCGACTCTCTCAACTGCCGACGGTACAAACCCTCGCATCGACCGCATTGAGCTTGCCTACACGACTCAAAACAACACCGCCGTTCTTGATCTAAATTCGGTCTCTAAGACTCTCGACATCCTGACCGTAGGGGCTCTCAACGTCGTCGTCGGCACGCCCGCCGCAACGCCGAGTGCCGCCTCTCAGACGTCGGGCAACGTGGCGCTGGGATTGATTCAGGTCAACGCTTCACAATCAACACTGCTCTTAGGAAACGTCTCTCAGGTTGTTGATGCGGGATTTCAGGTCTCGGCAATTCAGCTGGGTGCGAGCGGATACGTTCGCTTTAATTTCTCATCTTCAATTCTTCAGTTTTCAAACGACGGCATCCGGTGGCAGGCATTTGGTTCTGGCGGTGGTGGCGGGGGCGGTTCGACTTGGCAGCCCGTTGGCGGCGTCTCTCCGATTGAGACCTTTGAGATCGACGAAAAGGCTTGGCAGTTCGCGCAGGGGCAGGGTCAAGAGCTAGCGCTCATGATCAAGGTTCCTGCGTCGTATCTCTCGGGATCACAGATCAAATTAAAGCTTGCTCACTACTCTGACGGCACGACTGGGGCATTCAAGTTCACGACGACAGCGACTCTTATTCGAAAGAACCAAGACTCGGTCATGTCGACCAGCAATCAGCGGGTTTCAACAAACAGCGATGCGACCCTTAGCGTGGCCTTTGAATATTTCGAGGTTGTCTACGATTTGACGTCTACGACTGGTGCGATCAACGGCGTGTCGGTATCTGGCGGGGACGTGCTTAAGGTCATCCTTCAGCGGGTCACGCCTTCCGGATCAGAAGCAACAAACGACATTCGAATGATTCCCTCACTCACAGAAGAAAGTTTTTCATGAAAAATATTAAGCAATTCTTCTCATATTTCATTCTTCTGACAATGGTTCTTCAGCTTGCGCCGTTCGCGGCACTTGCCGACGTTCAGTCTGCGATTGAAGCAAACCAAGTAAAAAACTACGTCACCAATGGTGCGTTTGAAAACGGCTCCACTCGGTGGTGGG
>JAYVND010000422.1:0-4928 GCA_043758635.1 Bdellovibrionales bacterium | reverse complement strand
AAAAAGCAAACCCATAAAAACGCGTGTGCCATCGATGGTCCATCCACCAAGAGTGGCCGTGTGTTTAAAGAGGACTTCAAACACTGAGAGCTGACAAGTGTACCAGAGGATATCGCTGAATATCTTAATCGCAATGTTCATGCGATACTCGAGATCGGCCATGGCACTCGTACGGAAAAAGACAGGCAGGAGCTTGAGATATTTGAGTGTTGAGTTCAATTCAAGCCCCAGTGCCGCTGTACTGTTTGCGTCCTGCATGCCAAAGAGTTTGAGCAATCAAACCGATCGCCAAAATTCCTATGGTCGTCGAAACAAATCCATTACCAATCGCCGCGAGTTGCAAGCGACCTGTTAAGTAACCAACCGGAACGTAGACTCCATTCGCAAATGGCAAAAGTAGAATCCAGTGTCTAAAGGGCTCGGGAATCAAATCGAGAGGAAAGAGTTCGCCTGTAATCATTGCGAGCGCGACATTCTTTGCACCCGTAAATGAATGCACGCGGTTTAGAAAGAAGCCAAGCGACGCAACGGCAAAGCTCAGAGTGTAAACTAAAATCAGGTAGTACATCGAAAGCAAAAATGCGATGGGAAGTCTCCACCAAATTGCAGCCTGGGGCCAAAAAATCAAGACGATCACGGGAGCAATGAGAGAAATGAGGGCTGTCAAAAATTTATAACCCATGAATTGACCGAGGTAGTATTCGTAAAATGAGATCGGGCGCGTGAGGCAGCTGTTGACCGCGCCAGTGTCAATGTCGTCAATCATGCTGTACTCGTACATCCAGTTGGTGCTAATGCGCGCGAAAAATGCCGCCCAGAGCGCATAGCTTAAGTACATTTCGCGCGGGTAGCCTGCCATCAATGTGTGGCCTGTGCTCGCAAAAATTGCGCCCCATAGTGCAATCTCAACTCCGCTGGTCACGATCGGTTGGATCAGTGCATCGGTGATCAGGTTCATGCGATATTCAAGCTGGCCCAGAATCGCCAAACGTGCGCAGGCGAGAATCTTTTTCCAGAAATTGGCGAATGACGTCTTCAAAATCAGCCTCTTCAATTTTTAAATCTTGCACCGAGCTCACGCTCAAAAGTTTTTGGAGGACGCCCGAAACATCACGTTCACGCAACTCAAGTTCGACATGCTCTGTGCCTGAGTCAAGGATGAGCGAAGGCATGAGTTCAAGTCGTGAGCTCAAAGGAGCTTGCAGTTTGAGCGTGAGCCTTTGCAGAGACTCGGTTTTTGACATAAAGCCGGGCACCGTTCCGTCGTATACAATTTGTCCCTTGCTAATCAGAAAAAGTCGTTTGGCGAGCCGAGAGATATCGTCCATGTAGTGGCTTGTGAGAATCACCGTCGGTTTTTCGATCGTCACATACTCGGCCAGAAATTCACGAATCGTTGTTTGGGCAATGATATCGAGTCCAATGGTCGGCTCATCTAAGAATAACACTTTTGGTTTATGCAAGAGTGCGCCAATCAACTCCATCTTCATTCTTTCGCCGAGCGAGAGTCTTCGCAGCTGAACATGAAGCTGGTCCGTGCAGCGCAGGAGCTCACTAAGAAACTGCACGCGTTTTTTTGCTTCAACCGGATCCAAGTCATAAATACGAGAGAGCAAGTTGAAGCTATCTGCGGCAGGGATGTCCCACCAGAGTTGATTTTTTTGTCCAAGGAGAATGCTGATCTGGCGAAGATAAGCGTCTTTGCGATCCCAAGGACTGTAGCCTAAGATTTTAGCTTCGCCGCCACTCGGATAAATCAAGCCAGAGAGAAGCTTGAGTAGCGTCGTTTTACCGGCACCATTTCCGCCGACGAGACCAATGATCTGACCTCCCTCTATTTTTAAAGAAGTGGGAGCAAGAGCGACTTTCTGAACGTATTCGCGGTGCCAAAAGCCCCGGATGGAATTGAGCAAGCCTTCGGGTTTGCGATAGCTCTGATAAGTTCGGCTCAGGCCAACAGTTTCGATCGCGAAGTCAACGGCACCTCTTTGCGTATTGATTTCCATAAACGTTTAGCTATCCAAGAATGAGCGAACGCGCTCCGAAACTTTAAAGGTGTTGGCGAGTCCATCCAAATGTCCTCCATCGCCCGGAATTTCTACCACTCCGGCATCGAGGCCTAACGCTTTGAGCTCATTCACGCCGTCGTAAGCGTATTGCGGGAACATCAATAGATCCGTGGCCGCAGGAACGAACAAATACTTAGCGCGCAGTTCGCCTTTGCGATCCGCAATATTGAAGAGCTGAACTTTTCGCGCGAGACGCAAGAACGAATTTGCATCCGAAACCAGAGCGCGTGCATTTGCCGTTTGCTGAAGCGCGACTTCGATGGAAAATTCATGATTCGGTCGGAGTGCTGGATTTTTATTGCCCTCTGCCCAACGACGCCCGTAAAGGCGTTGCGCCCATTGAAAATGAACGGCATTAAATGTAACAAGTTTAAGCGCCTCGGTTAGCCCCGCCAGTGGTTCTTCGTGACCGTAGTAATTCCCATTTCGAAAATTTGGATCGAGACGAATGGGTGCCATCCACGTGTTAAGCAGAGCGATGAGGTAAGCGTCGGTTGAGAGCCCTGCTGAAATAAAGCAAAGTGCGCGGTCAACTAAGTTGGGAAAACGCGCTGTCCATTCCATCGTTTGCAGCGAACCCATGGAAGGTCCAGCGACGGCGTGAAGTTTTTGAATGCCCATCAGTTCGCAAAGAAATTTCTGGAGCTCGACATTGTCGCCAAGAGTGATAACCGGGAATTCGGCGCCCCAAGGCAAACCAGTTTCGGTTCGAACCGTTGCCGGCCCAGTCGTAATCACCATCGGATTTTTTGTGCAGAGATTGCAGAGACTGTCAGTCGCAATAACAAAGTAGCGATCGGTGTCTATTCCCTTGCCGGGACCAATCAAATTATCCCAATAGCCGGGCTCTGCATCTGAAGCTTTATACCGACCCGCAGCATGTGAATTGCCCGTGAAGTAATGCGAAACCATAATCGCATTGCTTTTGTCTTGATTGAGCTGCCCATAGGTTTCATAGCCAACTTGCACGTTCGTTAGCTTGACTCCGCAGTCGAGCAAAAGCTCAGGTTTGATGAAAAATCTTTTTTGCACCTCAGTGTTTGCATCGAAGCGGCCAGTAGTCGTAGCGTTTGGCAGAGAGCCGATGGCTGAGCAATTTACACTGCCAACCACCGAACCATTTGCGGTGCCATATTCGGTGCCATTCTCTGTTCCATTCTCTGTGCCTTTTGCAGAGCTAGTCAAAGAGTTGGGCGCATCAATGAAATCGGAGCGCAAATCTAATTTGGCGTTTTTTTCTGACGTGATCATAGGGGCGCAGTCTCGACTGCGGCTCGAAAAAAATCAAGAGGGAGTTCGACATGAGTTCGCAAACGAGGGCAGCTAGACAAACAAGCGGCGGAGCCGCTCAACATTCGTCGCTTAAAGGAAAAGTCGCGGTCGTCACAGGCTCAACGAGTGGCATTGGCCTCGGCATCGCGCACTCTTTTGCTGAGCAAGGAATAGATCTTTTACTCAACGGATTTGGAAAAATTGAGGAGATTGAGGCCTTACGCAAATCATTGGAGTCTGAGTACGGAATTCGCGTGCGTTATTCACCTTCTGACATGAGCAAGCCTGCGGAAATTCGTGAGATGATTGTGATGGCAGAGCGCGATCTAGGCTCGGTGGATATTTTGGTGAACAACGCTGGAATCCAATACGTGGCACCTGTTGACGAATTTCCAGAAGAGAAATGGGACGCGATCATCGCGATCAATCTTTCGTCCAACTTTCACACAATCCATGCTGCTCTTCCAGGAATGAAAAAGCGGGGGTGGGGCCGAATCATCAATTTGGCATCCGTTCATGGTTTGGTGGCCTCACCATTTAAGTCGGCATATGTCTCGGCTAAACATGGCGTGTTGGGTCTCACAAAAGCAGTCGCGCTCGAACTTGCCGAAACTGACATCACTTGCAATGCCATTTGTCCAGGCTACGTGCGCACACCGCTTGTCGAGAATCAAATTGAACAACAAGCGGCTGCGCACGGAATTTCGCGAGAACAGGTGATTCGTGATGTAATTTTGGCGGCTCAACCTAAAAAGAGTTTCGTCGAAGTTGAGCAGCTGGGAGCGATGGCAGTTTTTCTCTGTTCTCCATTTGGCAACTCAACAACCGGCGCTTCGTTCAACATCGATGGTGGATGGACCGCACGTTAATTCTCACAGTGGTCCGCAGAATCGCCCTGGGCAGTCGTTTGAGTCCGCTCAAGAGTTCAGCGAAGTTTCGTTGAATTGTTTCAGCTTGGCCCATGCCAAAACTTTGTTTTGGGTTTCCATCGATTTGAGCCTCTAAAGTTTTCCTTCACTTTCGCTTTTCAGTGGTCTTCGAGATGATGAACAAGTCGACAGCGATCGTTCGAATGAATGAGAGCAAAAGTTTTGTTAGTCAGATTGAAGGTCGTTGAACAGCTACCGAAGGGGGAACGCCAAGCATGCCAGATATGAAGAACTCACGTTCGCGAGCAGGGTATGATCAAGAAGAGGCATATTTCTTCGAAAGGAACCGAGAGCTCATTGAGACGCAACGCACCGCTAAACCGGAACTTGTGCTCCTACCTGGAGGTCGTAAAGAAGGCTTTAAACCGGCCGCTCCACCTGGTCGAAATCTAGCGAAAAAGGCAGCCTGATATTTTCCAAAACCGCCCCGTAGGCGGTTTTTTCTTGTTTAATTTCCGGTGGCTTCTAGATGGTGAGGTTTTATTTAGTATTCAACTTCGAATGGAAATTTCACAAATGCGTTTAACGATTCCGTCTCTAAGTCGTGCGTCCCTTGAGCGCCGCGGTCAATGAATCCTCCTCCTTCTGATCCATTTCCCCAGCTGTATTCAAGACCCCATCGAGCTACGTGCCATTCCTTTGATGTTGAGAGAGCCCA
>JAYVND010000421.1:0-4930 GCA_043758635.1 Bdellovibrionales bacterium | reverse complement strand
AAATAAGGAGAAACAGAAACAGAGTGAACGAAACATTTTTTACCAAACTATTGAGAAAGCATCTCTTCCTCAATAAAAAGGAGTTCCGTCTTATTTAAACTGGGTATGCCCTTGCGATTTTACCGCCGCAAGCTGTGTGAGAAGATCCTTGGCTTGTTGCGTGTTGCCGGCGCGAAATGCGGCGGCTAGCTGTTGACCAAAATTCACACTTTGATCAATGAGACCATCGAACTGAGCCTTCATTGCCGCCTGTTGAGCCGCTGGTGCCTGTGCAATTGCATCAGCTAAAAAGGTCTTCGCAGTCGCTGCCACTTTTGCAAAATCGTCGGCCAAAGCTGCTGAGTTTGCATTCTTAGATGCATCGCCAGCTTGCGCTGCAATCGCTTTCAAGTCGCTATTCATAGCCTTCATCGTGTCGCTTAGGTCTGCCTGTGCAAGACTTCCGGCAAACGAGGCGATCAAGATAAATCCCATCATTTTCGCCAAGCCGTTCATCGATCCGAGATATTTCATTTAGAAGTTCCTTAAAGTTAAGTCGATTTTTTAGATACTATTTCCACTGAAAGCAAAAACACGGCCAAAAATTAATGGCGAAATGACACTGGCTGACCGAGGCGTCGCGATCACCGCGATTCAAGCGTGGTGATGATCGAGGTCGAAAAGTGGATCTCGCTAAGCATTACCGTTTCGAGACAATCAGGGTGTTCACTGTGCGGGTTCGCACAACTGATCCAATCACATTGCAAACTCGCGTCACGTGCTCGCCGCCAGAACTTTCATCTCGGCATTGAGTTCCAAAGACTGCTTCTTTCCAGGTTTTTACCGCTGGACGAACAGAAACTTGAAAGAGTTGACGAGCCACCTCACGACTTCGAGTCGCGCGAGATCCGAACGGATCAAATCCCACGCCGATTTCTTGTATTTCGGCAAGTTCGCGTGGATTGAAGTCTCTCATACGAAAGTTTGCAATCCACGAATCTGCTCCTGAATGCTCTCCGTCAAGTTGGGAGGTCACAACAGAAATGCGGACTAAAACTGCAGCCTCTTGTTTGTAATTCTTTTGAATGCATCCTAGATCGCCGGACTCTGCGTTGCCGCACGCAGTGTCGCGGACTTCCGTGAGTGCAAGGTTCGCGCGACCCAGTGAAACCGCTTCAATCTCGAAGGTTCCCAATTCGCTCGGCTCATAAACATGATTATAAGCAGACAAATTTCGAGATTCTGTTTCCTCGCGACTTGCAGATGATGGTGCTCCGGAATTGGAAGACGCGAATGCCGACAAGCATAAACTCGGAACAACGACGAGGGTTCCGAACGACAAGAGCCAAAGGACTTTTTTCATATGATTCTCCGCAAAGTTCGCGCTTCGCACATTGCGCTGGCAACGCCTAAAAATGATTTGTCAGACTTGTACTACAAAAGCAGAAGAGAAGTTTTAGCTTTGTGACAAGAAACCATTTCTCATTGCGGGCGCGAAAAAACTTCAAACGTCGAACTAAAAATAAATCTGTAAAGTTAAGAAAGAACTTACTTTTGTTTACAAGTTTGTAAGTTTTTGGACAGAATCAGCCTGTGAACACCACTAAGACGCCCTCGTTCATTTTACCATTTTTTAATTTCTCGACTGCGAACGGATAGCCACCCAGCTTGAGATAGTCCGTAACGGCTTTACGAACAGCGCCAGTGCCTTTGCCGGTCATAATTCGAACTCTTGCAAGATCACGCTTGAGAGCTTGCACTAAAAACCGGTCAACCGCGGCTGGGACATCCTCTGTTCTAAACCCATGTAAATCTAGCGTTGCGATTTTATCTGCCATAGTTGAAAGGCTCTCACCGCTATTGAGAATTCGCAACACGCATCCCCGCCGACAAATTTTTTAAAATACCGGGGGAATGAGAGATCGACACTTGGGGCAAGATCAACTTACGCTCAGTTATCGATTTTCGGTGGAGTTTAGAGTCATGTTGGGAAAAGATTCGGCATCAATGGCACGTTCTTATCGTATCGTTGGTCATCTTTTGAATTCTGGAGTCGATCTGCTCGAAGGATTGAATGTTCTCCGTCCTACAGCGGTCTCAGATGACCTCAAAAAGATCATGCATATCCGCTCAAGAATTCAACGTGGCCTGACTCTCACGGCAACGCTGCGGCAACTGCGCTATCCTTCTTTAGATGTCGCATTGATCGAGCTTGGCGAGGAGACCGGTACGCTTCCGAGCACTCTCAAATTTCTTGGCGATACATACGAGCAACGAGCCCAGTTGGAGCAAACGATGGTCTCCGCAGCATTTTTACCTACGTTGCTCGTCACGTTCTCTATTCTGGTGAAGCGGGTGCCTCCACTGATCAACGGCACCGTGACTGGGTCTCAGTACCTCCGTCAGACTGCTTTTTCACTCTGGATTTTTTCATCTCTCGTCGGTGGCCTGTACCTTTTAATAAAGCACCCTGAGAGATATCCTCGTGTCTCTCAGGCACTTTTAAGAGCCGGTGAGAAAGTCCCGCGCGTACGCGTGTTTCTGCGTGAGATGGCCATGTATCGATTCTTCTCCGGCCTCTACGTTTGCATCAGGTCTGGATATGAAATTAAAGGGACGTTTTCACTTGCTGGAAGCATGACGTCTGACAACGCAGTACGAAGGGCCGCAAGAACGATCCCAAGGATGATTGATCAAAATGGACTTGCCGGAGCCATTTCTGCGTACCAAGCACAACAAAGTCACAGTGGTCTCGAACTCTTTACGAATGAGCAGATTTCACAAATACTCGTCGGAGAAGAATCTGGCCGGCTTGAGCAATGCCTCGGTGAAATCACCAAAGAATTTAAGAATCGAATTGAAGCCAGGGTCGGCTATTTTAAAGAATGGGCCCCGCGCATCCTCTACGGGCTATGCATGGTCTACGTTCTTTTAACCTAAACGCCGCCGAACTTCCGTTGCGGCCCCGACGCCAACACCTCTTCACGCTGTTTAACTTATCGCCATACCGTATAGAGTTTACCGCCGACGACTCGTTCGAATTTTGCTCATGCTCCCCATGGTAAACTCGCACAGAATCGTCGTCTCTTGTCAGGAATCAATGCGCGATGGGGCCGGCCGCTTTGAGAGATCATCAAACGTTGCTATAACGCACTCGTTGCTTTTATTCCCTCACCTCCAGGAGTTCAGATATGCGACTCGAATTTTCACTTAAATCTTCGGCTTCGGCATTGCTTGTCGCAATCGCTTTCCATTCAAATCTAGCTCAGGCTGCCATCGATGCGAAATACGATGCACTTTTTCCGCAGTATATTGAAATGTGCTCAGCCAGTCAGTACCGCGAATCGGCGGACCACTCTGCCGATGGAGGGCCCTACGGGCACACAGTTCTTTTTTTGAAAGGCGCTTGCAAAGTGCCAAACGCCGACTTTCCGCAGCTTCGAGCGTGTGACAACGGCCCGGGAGTAGGTGTCAGCACCTATTTCGCTTTTAAAAATGCACTCTGGGTGGCCACCGAAGGTAAATCATTTTTTTACGATGGCGGCGTTCAGCCCACCGAGTCCGTCAACAATGAGACAATCGAGCAAGCAATTAAAAAAGCTGAATCTCTGGGGACCCTGAAGGGCGTGGAGATGCATGACTGGATCATGAATGGCAGAAAAGAAACTGAAGATGTGGAACACTACCGTTATCGAATGTCGCTCGGGACTGACTGGGCGCTGACCTATGCACGCAATCTTTATTGCGTGAGAATTCCTGTTTCAAAGGCTGCAATTTTAAACGTTGTTGATTATCTAAACGCTAAGAACAAGTATTATCGAAATCCTGAGACCCCTTACATCTGGGATTTGATGACCAACAATTGCACAGACACGGCTCATAACGCCATTGCTGCAATTGGCGGCTGGGCGCCAAAGGAGACAGCGCTAAGTAAATTTAAGACATTCACTCGGCTCGGAACCGACATCGCAGTTCCACTCAACACGCTCATCTCAGATGCTCAAGCGGCGTTCTCGGCGCCGCCTACTTACCGCGCAGTTCGCTTTTCGGCGACAGCAATGAATTCTCTCGCAAATGAGAACTGGCTTTTATCGCAAGCAGGAACGGTTTTTGTCGAGTACGGAATTCACACTCGCGGCAACACTTACTTTGAAACTGCCTCGCCTCTCAAAGGAGTCGAAACGCAGGGGCCCGTCGATGGCAGTGATCCCGAAAAAACATCGACCACCAGTGCTTATAAACTTCAGCAACTAAGAACAGGGTCAAACTACAGCGATTTACGATCGAATCTCGAGTGGAATCTTGAACGCTTCACCGAGTTGTCGAATCAGCTTCAGCCGATCGAATCTCTCGATCCCAACGAGCTTGCAATGTACAACCTCTATAAGAATTATCACAGCTCGCAGATATCGAAATCTCGACTCGGATTGCAGAAGCTTTAAAAGGGTTGATTCTCGCAAAATCTGAAGGATTCTCGTTTACGTTTTCAGCGATTCTGTTACGCTCTTCACATGGCAACAATTGCAAACCCGTTTCTGCAGCATATGGGAATCGAAATCGTCCAGTGGAGCGAAGGCTCGGCCGATTTCCGCATGACGATTCAACCTTGGCATCTAAATAGAAACGGGGCCCTGCAAGGCGGCGTTGTTTCGACGCTTGTCGATGCAGCATGCGGTTACGCCGGCCTGTATGCCCCTCTTGGCGCGCCAGAAGTTCATGGGGTCACGATTACCCTCAACGTGAATTTCGTTTCGGGTGCGAAGGCTGGAGTTCTTTTAGTAAAAGCCAATCGCGTTGGCGGGGGAAAAACAATTTTCTTCTCGGAAGCTCAGGTTCATGATGAGGCTGGAAATTTAATTGCATCGGGCCAGGCTTCATTTAAGTATCGCTTAGCGGACAATCTCGTAAAGAGGTAGTCCTGCTAACACCGGCTGTGACCGAGTATGTGACA
>JAYVND010000420.1:0-4960 GCA_043758635.1 Bdellovibrionales bacterium | reverse complement strand
GATTCTAGTGGAGAGGATTTAGCGGGAGTTGTCGAAGGCTACGCGACTGTTCAGCGAATGAATCAGCGCACCTCAATCACCTCCATCGCAGAGGATTTATCATCGACTGCAATGAGCAAAGAGCAATTTGCTGAGAATGTTAAAAACAACGCCTGGGGCCATCACGCCTCCTGCACGAATAAAATGGGGCCAGCCTCTGATGCAATGGCCGTTGTCGATAGCAAGTTCCGCGTGCACGGGGTGAAAGGATTGCGCATTGTCGACGCATCGGTTTTTCCAAAAATTCCGGGACTCTTTATCGTCGTTCCGATCTATATGATTGCGGAAAAGGCCAGCGATGACATCTTGACCGGCACTTGATGCACGAGCCGCGTTTGCTCCCGATTTACATTTGCTTCAAAAATTCGACAAGTTCTAACCGCTCTTGATCATTCAAGCCGGGCTTGCCTGATTTCTTATTGAACGGCGAAAACTTGCTTCCAAAGTAATGACCGCGGTTCACCACAAAATCTTTGCAGTTGGCAACGCGCATCATTGGGGATCCCGCGAGTGCCATGAAAGCATCCGTTGCCGCCTGGCCTTTGAGCTTTTCACGACGAACCTTCACCGCTCCTTTAACAAAGCCGTAGATCGCTTCGCTCAGACGAACTGGATTCTTCTCCAAGTTCATTCCTGTGATCATATTCACCGGTATCCCCGCGGGAATTGGACCAAGCAAAATGTAATCACCTAACTCTTTATCGCTGTAGAGACTTGCCGAATCCATTTTGTAATCGAAGGCGACGTCAGTTGCAATTTCGCGCGAGGCATCGTCTTCATTTTCGATGGCTCGAGATTCCGCGATCGCCATCGGAACAATTTGCGAGGCCTTTGTGACTTCATTTTGGATCTCAGGAGCTCGGTTCAATGCGGCGTCCACTTTGGTAGAAGCACCGAGCTGACCGATCACATAAACCGGATCGCGTATCACCGCACGGGCCAAGAGCTCTGGCGCTTCGTGTGAAGCAACAGGGCGATATGAGTGTTCGTGATGCCACATTGATTTAGCAAACGTACGGTCATCGCCCAGAGCTTTTTGGATATAGTCAAAAATCCGTTTTGGCAAATACCCGCGCGGAAGTTTGAAGTACGCTTCACTCGTTGTGACATCCACGATCCCTGGCAGGCTGTCGCCGAAGCTTGTGGTGTAGGTCATCACATGCTCTCCCGCGCGCACGCCTTGGCCTCTCAGCTCTGGATTGAGGAGCTTCTGAATTGAATCATCAAATGAGCGCATACGTCCTTCGACAGTTCCACGCTCATCGAAAAATCCGAGTGAGTTGTTGACTAAAAAAGGCGCCGTCGACCAAAGACTTGCAAGCGAAGGGGGTCGCATGTAGCCCCGTCCGCCCGCCGGCACCGTGATCTCTTCGCTCACCATTTTTTTCATGTCGTTTGCTGGGAAGTTGACAGTGAACTTTCCAACCGACGGCAGATGTTTGTAGGAATCTGCTGAGAAGTTATCCCAGACGCTTCCTGCAATTGCATTGGTCGCAACTGGCGAACAGAGCTGATCGTCGATTAAGTTAGACGGAACGCGCAGATCTGTGGAGAGATAATTATCGTTCAAAAAATCTGGCGCCAAGACAATCTTCCGCATCTCGTCCTTAAATTCGGGCGTTTGAACATAGGCCGAATAGGCGTTCCAACACGTAAGATAACCCTCGCCCATGCAGCGCTCGGATTGAAAGAACGAGTAGGCTTTTTCGGGAAGTTTACTTGAATGGCACTGAGCGCAG
Source organism: Bdellovibrionales bacterium (assembly GCA_043758635.1). Classification (GTDB taxonomy): domain Bacteria; phylum Bdellovibrionota; class Bdellovibrionia; order Bdellovibrionales; family JAMPXM01; genus JAYVND01. The sequence goes on along the minus strand of JAYVND010000420.1, from coordinate 3,182 downwards.
TTTTCTGCGAAGTGTGCCTTTCCTGCGACGACTGTCGGATCATTAAGAGGCTTCAGATATTGATCGCCGCCCGGTGCTTCGCGAAGTTTATCGGGGCGCGATGCAGCCAAGAGATAAAGTGCGAGATCGGGAGTCTGATTGACAGTGGCATTCCAGTAGAGCGAGCGTTGAGTGAGGGTCGTTAACGAAATCGGCGTGATCGGCATGCCCACGACTCCGCCAATCATCGGAATGAAGTTTTGCATCCACTCCTCTGAGAACAAACCAATATTGATGTAAACACGATTCAGCGCGCCGAGTGGTCCGACTGAATCGGAGCCGTCTTTTAAGACACGTGGGGTGACGACGGTTTTTGCTTTGTTGTCGACCATTGAGCGAAGGACCGAGCTCATTGGCAAGTCCGTCGGACTCATCATATCAAACTGCATATTGAGTCGTTCGTTACGAACCAGCTTTTCGCGGTCGTTGAATTTCATCGCCGCCTGCATTCGAGCACTTAAATTGTAGATTGCGTTCATCGTTCGAGGATTGTTGATCTGATCCGAAGAAACGAGTGAAGTGTCAACAGTGCCAGGGCGAGCTGTGTGCAGGAGCTGGTAGAAAAAATTGTCGGAAGAGTGCTTCTGATCCCAAACAAAAATGCGATCGACCCAGTAGTATTGTGAACCAACATTCCCGGTGATATTTCTCCACTCGGGATTTTCAAAATCTTTTGGCGGCAAAACGGGATTTGGGCCCGCATGACAAAAAGCACATGCCATACCCACACGGTACGGTCGAACTAAATTGGGATCGTTGTAATAAGTCGGATCCTCGTAATAGCGTTTTGCATCCCATTTGCCAATGGCCCGCTGATCAAAATCGGGATTCGGGAAAAGTCTTAGACCGACGATGCCCGTCGCATACCCGTAGAAGGATCCCGTATCGAGTGTAAAGGGTTTGCCATCTCGCGATGCCTTTTGCCCGCGCGCGCCGACTTTGATGCCGGGATAACGAGTTTGATCTTCATAAGGATCCGGTTGGCAACCGGTTCCACGTTCATCAATCCACAAACCCCAGCGATCGGCGCGCGGACCAGTCGGCTTTTTAAAACAAGGCTCGTTTAGTAGACCGTAGTACGTCCAACGGTTGTCACGATTTCCGACGAGTGCTGATTGAGAAGAAATTGTTTTAAGTAGATCAAATCCGCCAAAGGTTGCGCGGGAGAGATAATTCCAGAATCGATCATTTCCACCCGTCCACACCATCCAAAGATTGCGCCCACGCGCGACACGCTTGGTGGCTTCCTGAGCGGTGATGCCAGGGAAAAATGGCGTGAGCGTCTTGACGAGCCCCTCGGCATTTGCACTTTGCGTGATCCCGTAATCCATGTCGGCAAAGTAATCTTCGTTTGAGCCGTTCAAAAATGTTTCAAGATCCGAACTCGTTAAATTTCCGTGAGCTTGGGCGATCAGAGCCTCATCAGCTTCGGCATTTGGAAAAAGGCGATGGCGTACCAGACGCTGCTCAGTTCGCCGAATGAACTTTGTAGCCCGGGTATTACTAATGACGTTGCCTTCCGCATCAGTGGTTGCTTTGGGGTTTGCAACAAGTGCTGCTTCTGGCCTTGAAGCAGCTCCGGAGCCGGGAGTAGCGCCGGAAGAAGCCGCAGATTCCTGAGACATCTCAGCTACACCGCCTAACGGAAGCGCAATCAGTAGAATTCCGGAGAGAATCGATTGCAGCGACCTTCGATGAAAATTGAGATCTTTGATTCGAAATTTCAGTGATCTCAAGTTTTGTCGAATCTTCTTCAATTTAGCCCCTCATCGCATTCTCTTCGTACCGAAACGGCGAATCCGATCGGCCTTTGTAGAAGCCAAAGGCTGTCGTTCACGATTGACGAAATTCATCATGATGTCTTGAGTGTAGATGAACATGGCCAGACCTCAACACAATCACACTGAGGTCTAGCTGACCATTTGTTAACTTTCTCTCTCTCAAGTTATCTGCGGGCAAGTTTTGTCGCAAGCTTCGTCGCAGGTCTCTGTCAGCAGGTCTCTGTCAGCAAATTTCTGGGCCACGCAAGTTGCCATCACCTTTTTAGAAAAAAACTCAGGAAATTTAATTTGCTGCCATTCGACTGCGATGGCGACTGTACGTGAAGTAAATCGCAAGACCAATCAACAGCCAAATGACGAAACGCGCCCAATTGGTCCAGCCGAGCTCCGTCATCAAATACCCACAGCTCGCGAGACCCAGCACCGGAATCAGTGAGAGCCGCTTCCGAATGCACAGGTAATTCAAATAAACGATTCCAATTAAGTAACCGAGAAGCGGCACTTTCTCTCGGTAGATTTCCCAATTAAACTCATCTGGTAGACTGAAATCTGTAAGGGCAATCCCGCTTGTCGTCGACGAGGCGTGCCCGAGTACCACACGAAGGACGACAAAAAATAGACAGATGGATGGAAACCAAATTCGCGAACTGATGATCGGGAGCTGGTACATTTTTTTGCCGTCGGCGCGAAGGCCCGTGCCTCCATCAACTTTGCGCTGCTCGTGAAGTCGAATCACGCCAGCACAAACCAAAACAAATGCAAACAAAGTTCCGATGCTCGTGAGATCGGTGACTTCGGTGAGGTTCATGAAGAGCGCAGGAATTCCTACCATCACCCCGCAGACGAGTGTCGAAAACCAAGGCGTTTTGAATCTAGGATGGATGGAAGCAAACAATTTTGGTAGGAGTCCGTCGCGCGACATCGCCATCCAGATGCGCGGCTGTCCCACTTGAAATACGAGAAGCACACTTGTGATCGCGATCACCGCACTGACGGCGACAATCGCCGACATCCAAGCAACGTTCACACCATGTGGCCCAAAAACAAAGGCAAGCGGATCGGCCACGGCAAGAGTTTTATAGCTCACCATGCCCGTGATCACGAGCGCAATTGCCGAATAGAGAAGGGTGCAAATTCCGAGAGCCAGAAACATACCTCGCGGAAGATCTCGCTGCGGATTCTCACACTCTTCGGCCATGGTCGAAATTGCATCGAAGCCGATGTAGGCAAAAAAGACGGCTGACACGCCCTTCATCACTCCACTGATTCCGTTTGGTACAAAAGGAATCCAATTCGCCGGTCGAATGTAGTAGGCACCGACCGTAACGATCATCAAAATGATGACGAGCTTCAAACTCACCA
>JAYVND010000419.1:0-4972 GCA_043758635.1 Bdellovibrionales bacterium | reverse complement strand
AGCGGCTCGCGAAACTATGAAAGAGCTCTACGAGCCATTCACCAAAGAAGGTCATCCGATTTTGTTTATGGACAACGTTTCGGCAGAGATGACAAAGTACGCGGCTAACGCCTTTTTATCGGTGAAGATTAGCTTCATCAATGAACTTGCCCTCTTAGCAGACGAATTAGGTGCTGATATTGACCGCGTTCGCGACGGTTTTACATCTGATAGCCGCATCAATCCTGCATTTTTCTACCCAGGCGTCGGTTTCGGTGGAAGCTGCTTTCCGAAAGATGTAAAGGCACTCGTGCACACCGGCAACGCAGCCGGCGTCACGATGCAAGTCGTGCAAGCGGCCGACGAAGTGAATGATCGCCAAAAACTTATTTTGTTTGATCGCATGCTTGGTCACTTTGGTGACCTCAAAGGAAAGACGATCGCAATGTGGGGCCTCGCCTTCAAGCCACGCACCGATGATGTGCGTGAAGCGCCGGCGATGTACTTGATCCAAAGGTTGGTAGAAGCTGGCGCAAAGGTTCGGGCATTTGATCCGGCTGCCATTGAGACCGCGACCGCGGCGTTTGGCGTGAAATTCGAAACAACTGAAACCGCGCTCGCTGCGGTCGAAGGCGCAGATGCTTTGGCTATTGTAACCGAGTGGAATGAATTCCGCACGCCAGACTTGGCGCAGTTGAAATCGCTTTTGAAAACGCCCGTGATTTTTGATGGTCGTAACGTTTTGGATCCGGTGAAGGTCGCGAAAGCTGGTTTTGACTACTACTGCATCGGTCGCCAATCGCTTGGTCAATCGACTCAAGCAACAAATGCTCGAGGCCAAGCTTGAGCGCCAAATCTGAGACCAGCGTCAGAGATAAGCTCGGTGGTAACTTGAGTGAAAAGCTCAATGATAACTTGAGTGATAATTTGAGTCATAGTTTGAGTGATAAGATCAATCCCGGCTCTGGCGGACCACCTCTAAACTCTCAGACCCAGGCAACTGGTCGTCGTGCGCTGGTCGCGGGCGGCGCCGGTTTCATCGGGAGCCACATGGTTGATCACCTCTTGGGCCTTGGATATTATGTGACCGTGATCGATAATCTGATCACGGGTCGCATGAGTAATCTTGAAGCTGCACATGCAAACGGCGGCGATCGTTACCGCTTTTTAAATCTGAACATAAACGAATTGAAGCCCGCGACCTTCGCGTCGCACTTTGGCTCTGAGCAATTCCACGAGATTTACAATTTAGCATCGCCGGCTTCGCCCGTTGATTTCAAGCGAATTCCAATCTTCATTTTGGACACGGCAACTCATGGACACAAAAACTTGCTCGAGCTCGGCCGCGCCCACGGCGCCCGCGTCTTATTTGCCAGCTCAAGTGAGGTCTACGGTGATGCTGAAGTTCACCCGCAGCCAGAGAGCTACCACGGCAATGTCAATACACTCGGCATGCGCGGTTGCTATGACGAGGCCAAGCGTGTTGGCGAGTCACTGAGCGTTGCTTACGAGCGCGAATACGGAGTGCAAGTGCGCATCGTTCGAATCTTTAATACCTATGGTCCTCGTATGCGACCAAACGATGGCCGTATTATACCAAATTTCTTTATCCAGGCTCTCCAAAACCAAGCGCTTACAATTTACGGTGATGGCTCGCAGACACGCAGTTTCTGCTATGTCGCCGACCAAGTGGCGGGACAGTACGCCCTGATGCAGAGTGATCAGAATCGCCCGGTCAATATTGGAAATCCGATTGAGCGTACGGTTCTCGATGTGGCTCGCGCGATTTTAGACCTTTGTGGACGCGGCAAGATTGGCACTGGTGCGGATGCAATTCCGAAAGCTGAATCAGAAAAGCTTGTAAGATCGCTTCCACTTCCGGAGAATGATCCTAAGCTTCGTCGCCCTGACATTCGCCTGGCCAATGAGAAATTGAACTGGCACCCCAAGGTCGACATCGAATACGGACTGCGCACGTGTCTCGAGAACTTCACTCACGAGTTGAAGCTGGCACCAGATGGAATTGAGGCGCCGAACGTTTCTTGAGACTAACCTTCGACCGAACGGACGTGAAGTGATGAAGCCAAGGATGACTTTTAACTCTCTCGCAAAATTCACAAGCCTTGGCTATTTTATTTCGCTGCCTGTCGCCGCGATTCTCGGAGCATCGGTCTTGAGCACATTGCTCGTGGGATGCGCTTCAAATCAAACAACCACCTCGACGCCCGCCAATGAATTTGTTCGAGCCGCCGCAAAAGGTGATACGAAAGCAGTAAGTGCGATGCTCGAAAAGGGAATCGCGGTTGACACCGTCAATGCCATTGGGACCACCGCCGCTATGGCCGCGTCGGCGCGGGGCCAGCTGGATATTTTAAAAATTCTCGATCAACACAGCGCGAATCTCGCATTTACGGATGATGCCGGCGACAATGTCTGGTCGCTTGCGATCACGCAACATCAGACAGCGACTGTTCAGTTTTTGGTGGATCATAAGCTCAATCCCAATCTTCCGGTCTACAAAGACCTCTCGCCTCTTTTCGTCGCCGTCCTTCAGCACCAGCCGCAAATTGTCGGGATACTTTTAAAAGCGGGCGCGAAAGCTGACTTTTTGACCGATAGTGGAGGTCCCCTCCATTCCTCACTCCGGATTGCCGATCTCGACTCCGCAAAGCTTTTGGTTTCTGCTGGAGCTCCGATCAACCGTCAAGACCCCGAAGGTGAAACGCCTTTGATGATTGCCGCCGGCACTGGAATGAACGAGATGGTTTCAATTTTGCTGAAACATGGAGCAAAAAAGAATTTGAAAGACAAGAGCGGAAGAACCGCTCGCGCTCGTGCGCTGTCGAGTGGCCGCATCGATACGGCTGCTTTGCTTGATTGACTGGTTCGGTAAACTGGCTTAATTGACTGGCTTAATTGACTGGCTCGATTGACTGGCTCGATCAACCGTTCTGCTTTTGACGAAGGCGCGCGATCGCGGGGCGCAACACGGCTTGAACTTGCTCGAGATTGAGCTCGGCGCTCACACCGATCAAGCCCCTAATCTTTTCATCACTCTCGCCGATGCTTCGGCGCCAATCAATCAAACGCTCACTTTGCCAGTAGCAGGGAGCCGAAGTCGCGAAGCCGACCGGGAGCTCGGTTGGACCGAGTTTCGGCAACCCCAATTCACGAGCAATTTCGTGAATGAGCGCAAGTCCATCAAACTCCGATGACCAGAATACCGCGCGATCAAAAGTTCGAGCATCCGTTTCGGTTTTAAAGCAGCGACGAAGTGGTTCGGGTAAGTTTGATTCGAAGTTTGCAACTTGCACACGCCGATCCGCAACAACCAAGATTTCGGGAATCTGCTCAGTTAAATGATTCCAGCTTAGGAGCGGCGTGATTGTCGGTCGAATTTTACAGCGGGAGCCACCAACCATGACGGCACGGTCGGATGCGAGTGACAAAATTTGAGCCTCGAAAGGAAGAGATGCAACAATTGCTGCTGTAGCGAAGCCCGCGTGCGAGAGATGAATTCGGAAAACACGTTTGTCTTTAAAAAATTCAGGCAAAGCTTTGAGATCGAGGCGCGCGCCGGTCACTGGATCATCGTCGGCATGAGCCACAAAGAGTAAATCGTCTTTGTGTTGATCGAAAAATGTTTGAGGATTTTCTAAATCGTGCGCTTTTAGCTGAATGATATTGTAACCGTCGGCCGCGAAAACTTGAGCAACGGTCTGCAAGCAAGGCTCGCTGTTCTCAACGATAGCAATCGTCTTTTTATGAGAGAAAATTTTGGCGATGCCCTGAGCGCTTTCAAGAATTGCGGGAGAAAAACCCTGATAAACAAGTATAGTTTGGGTTTCGGCCACGCCCGCCGGAAAACTGGTAGCAAGCTTGGACCGGTATTGGTCACAGACAAGATCCCAATTATCAGGAGAGAGAAGATCAAATCGCATCAGCTCAGATTCCGGCTTGGTGGCGTTCTTTTTCATCTACGACTGAAACAATTCCGCCTTTGAGTTGCGGGCGGTAAGCCAATTGTTTGATGTCGTAAACAAATTTGTTTCCGTTCAAGTCTGGCGTCTGCCACTCTGGTCCCATGCGAATCGCATCAACCGGGCAAGCTTCCTCACAGAAACCGCAAAAAACACAGCGCAGAATATCAATCTCATAGGCGATTGGGTATTTTTCGACTGATGGATCTTCGTGCTCAGCTGCCACGATATGAATGCATTCTGCCGGACAATTGGTTGCGCAGAGCATACAAGCCGTGCAACGAATCGAACCGTCTTGCTTGACGGTCAGAACGTGATTCCCCTTGAAGCGCGGCGAGTACTCATACTGCTCTTCAGGATAGTTGAGCGTTGGAAGCTTTTTATCGCCCGTCAAATTGCTCACAATATTCTGGATCATTTTTGCCATAGTGAACCAAAGGCCTCCCAAAATCCCGGGAAGATACCAGCTCTCTTTGGCTCCTGGTTTATTTACCAAACTCATAATGCACCTCTTGTGTGCGTGAATTCATTGTCGATACGTCCGTGCCCGACTTGGACACCCGAATGTGCTGGCTGAACAATCTCGCCGGCGAAGAGCGTTGCGATTTCGGTCAAGCTCAACGCATTTGGCACAAGCGTGAAACCAGCTTTGATGGTTTGGCGACGGCCTTCGAAATTAACGAAAGTTCCCGCTTTTTCAACGTAAGTTTTAACAGGGATCAACGTCACATCACCGCCAAGGGCCTCCAGCGCGTCGTTCTTACCAGCTGTCAACCAAACAAGTTTAGCTGCTTTCGAAAGCTCCTGAATTTTGCCGCGAAGATCTGGGTAAACCGCTTGGTTCTCTGGGCCTGCAACTACAACCGTGCGAACTGCGCCGGTTGCGAGAGAGTCCGAGAATTCTTTCCAAGTTGTTTGGATCCCATGCTTCTCGAGGATTTCAAGCAAACCACGTGTGTTCGGATTCTTGTCGCCGCGAAGGAGAAGACCGTCGAAGTCTTCGATCGACTCTG
>JAYVND010000418.1:0-4973 GCA_043758635.1 Bdellovibrionales bacterium | reverse complement strand
TGAAGCCGGCAGAGGACTGCTAGGTGGCAGCGTGAATGGCGCAGACTCCAAAGATCGATTGGATCAGTGGCTGGGAGTCGGCGGAGATGTTCGTTCAGTTCAGACCTACAGCAACGACGCGACTCAACGTTCGGGTCGCTACATTTGGATGCAGGCTATGGTGGATGTCGCCTACCGCATTCAAAAATGGACCGCCGAGGTTTCGATTGGGCAGTTTTCGTATGACGGAACCAGCAAGTGGCAGCCTTATGCTCAGCGGTTTTATCTCATGCGCCAGGTGAACGATGAGAACAGTGTTCGGATGGGTCGTGCGGTTCCTCAGTTTGGGTTGAACATCCCAGACCACATTTCGCCAACTCGTCAGACGCTTGGTTTTGGATTCGGTGAAGAACGCGATTTAGCCGAATGGAATTACATCGGCGAAAATTGGAATGCAGTTATCGGTGTTTCGGAGGGACCACCAAAATTGATTCCACAAGAAGAGTCCGTTTACCTACAAGTGCAGCGCGCGTTCAAAGAGCACTACAAGTTCGGAATGAGTGGCTGGGTAGGCCGCTCACAGCATTACACTCGTCAACTTGTGGGCGCCCATGGAATGTTCGGATTCACACCGCATTTCTACCTCTTGGCGGAGGAGGATATGCAGAACAAGCAGCTCGATGGCGCCAGCGCGCAGACGGGCTTCTACGGTTACTACAAGCTTGGATATGAGTTCCATAAAGGAATGCACATCCTGGCGCTGTTCGATCACTCACAAGGTGATGAGACGAACGGTAAAACTTTGTCACGACACTGGGGCCCTGGTTTCGCGTTTTATCCGCGACCCCATTTTGAAATCAGCGGCGCTTGGACTCGTCAATTGATGAGATCAAGCTCCGATCAGGAAGGCGACTATGCGTACATCATTCTTCACTACTATCTCTAGAGTTTTATTTTTGGCGGATTCGAAAAATATCTCTAGGCTGACGTTGCTCTGTGGCGCCGTCAGTCTCCTCAGTCTCAGCAGCTGCAATTACAGCGTGGCGAAAAAAGCGAACGGTGCTGCCGCCAACAACCAAACTGGTTTACCGACCCAAAACAATGGCGAACCGGTTTTCATCGATGCAGCGCTCGTTCAAAAATCAGTTTTAAACTCTTGCGTAGATTGCCACGGCTCGGGTGGAAAAAATCCGGAGCTTTCAACGGTTGCTGACCTTCGGTCCAACGTCGCTGATGCGATTGGCGAGACGGATGCGAACTCGATGCCTCCATCGAAGCGTGGCTATGCACATCTGACAGATTGCCAAAAAGCGATCCTGCACAAGTGGAGTGATCTCGGAACTCCCACGACATCGGCCGTCGAAATCACAACGCTACCAGCCTGTGCAACGGCGCTACCTGCGCCATCAGCCCCAGCTCCGGCTCCAGCCCCTGCTCCACATCCGCCTGTGGCATCTCCGCTGCCACCATCTCCTTCAGTGCCGACGTCAATTCTCAACATGCCGGTTAATTACCAGACGTTTTTGACTCAGATCTTGCAACCCAAGTGTGTGACCTGCCATGATGCTAATAGTGGTGACCCTGATGCAGGCGATATTTTGTTTGTCCCTTTTGCTCAGATCACGACCAAGGCAAAGCTCTTCGCTGGACCCTCGGGCACCAGTCGCTTTTTAAAGTTGGTCACTCGTACCGACGGCAAACAGATGCCGCCGGTGTCTTCGAACATGCCGCACTTGAACGCAGAAGAATTGGCTTTTGTTGCGAAATGGATTGATGCAGGTACACCGGAGAACTGATTATAAAAATGACGGCAGATCAAAGCATACAAGCCTCTAAGAAACAGAATGATTTTTGTTTAGAACACCGATTTCATTTATCAGAATTAAATCGGGGGAGCCAGAAGTTGCTTGCGAGAATCGTCCGTTCTATCTTATTTCTTCCGTTATCAATCAGCCGATATCTCCTTGCGGGATTCGCCGCACCCTTTGCCAAAGTTTTCATATTCTCAGCTTTGAGTTCCTTCATCCAGGTTTCAAATGCCCTCGCACAAGTTGACGCGCTTCCTGTGCTGCCACCGCCCAGTGCCGACGCAGCTCCACACTCGCCATACAGCGTGCCTCCACTTACGAGATCTCACCAAAGACGAAATATGAATGCGGCGACTCCAGTGCTCCGAACTCGCGAAATCAAACGCGCCCCCGCAGTCCTCCCCACGACTCAGGTTTTGGTTCCGCCGCAAATTCCGGCAGCTCCACCCGGTACCGCCGCTGCACCGAGTGTTCAGCCGCCGGCGCCTTCGCAAGTGAGGGCCGCCGCTGCACCTACGGTCGCGGCACCAGCGCTAGGTCAAGCCCCAGCTCCCGGATCCCCCACCGCTCCGGCTCCAGCTCTTGTTCCAAATGTTGCGACTTCTGAAGTTTCTAAAACAGAAGTTCTAATGTTCGGTGGCTATGGCTCGACGAATACGCAGATGAAGGCGTGGGAAAAATCGGCCTCAAACGATGCCCATCATTCAGGAGAATTCGAATTCAAGGGGATTGCGCTTCCGTCGCGTCACTTTAGCCAAGCCGAAGTGAAGCGAGATGCTGAGGCAACCATTCGCTTGTGGGTCGAGAAGATTCAGAAATCCCCGCCCGGAAAGAAATTTGTCCTCACTGGGCATTCGTCGGGTTCCGCTGTCGCCAATGAGATCATCCGTCGGCTTCAACTTCAAAAGCCTACGCGCGATCTCTCAACGCTGAAGCTTATTATTTTGGATGGCTTTGCACCGACTGGAATTTTGGATGGTGTCGACGTGCAATGTTGGTCGGCCATCGACGCCGAACATCCTGAAAAAGGAACTTGGAATCAGCGTGCGATGAAATCATGCAACACCGCTCATCACCAGTATCACGAGAACAAAGTGACAGGTTGTCATTTTGTGATGTGCCTGCACTACTCATCGGTCAATCTTAACGCAAACACCTCGAGCATTAACTCAAGCAATTATCGCGTGACTGGGTACAAAGCAGTTCGTGCCAACTTAAACTGGCTCGAAAACATAGCACCGCAAAATCAAACGCCGGCTGCTGTTCCAGCAACCGGCGCTCCCGCAATCCGATAATTTTAAAATCTGCTTAAAAAATTCAGTGGCGGTTTTTTTCGTCAGTGAGATCTCGCTCATCTTGTAATTTCGTCTTAATCTCCTCAGTTTTTTCAGCTGCTACAGCCGAATACTTTTTTACGAGATCATTGAACTTGTCCATGTAGCCTTCTTTTTCGTTGCCGTACTTCTGTTGAAGAACGCCACCGATGGCTTTCACGTTACCTTGAGTCTTCTCGAGATCGTCGCCCGTCACATCACCCCAAAGTTTCTGCAACTCACCTTTAAACTCATCCCATTTACCTTTTACAATTGAATCATTCATTCGTAGTCCTTTCGTATACGTCTCTCAAGAGAGGCGCTCGTTGATTGGCTCGTAAATCTACGTTCCATCGCACATTTAAAAATCCGCGGTTTTTTGTAAAAACCAGGGCCGACACATCTCATTCAATATCCATTTGCGAAAGTCGCGCGCAATCTCAAAAGCGTTCAAAAAATCCCGTTGCTCTCCAGCCGCTTCCATTGCGATCGCGAGCGATTCAAGATCGGGATACCTGAAACTTGCCGCACTCCCACGAATTTTATGCCCGACGCACATTAACTGATCAAAATTTTGCGACTTCAACGCAGCTTCGACATCGGTCAGATCGCTCAGTCTACGCTTCACATAGTTTCGACGCAGCTCCTCTGAAATTTCAAACTGATCTAAATCCCTTTCAACGGAAAGGTCGATCGACTGGTGCTCATTCATGTTGTCCATATGGTCACGATATCGGAGCGGGTCTGATGTCACATCGCGAATTCATGTCCGTTCTGTGAACAAATAACCACAACGATGCAAAATCATGCTCTCAAATATCAGTGCTCCAGCGGCGACGTCCCAAAATCCTGCACCCGTCGATACAAGGTCTTACGATCGATTCCTAGGTCGCGAGCCGTGCGATCCTTGGCACCGCCATTGCGTTGAAGAGCAAATCGAATGTAAGTCTGCGTCAGCTCGTCAAGCGTCAAGAGTCGTCCATCTGGTCCGAGAGGAAGTGCGTTTTCCAAGGACGCGACAGTGGCGCGATTCTGAGTAGAGACACTCAATGATGTTCCGCTCACACTCGGCGCTGCCATGAGCGGAGCCATCGAAATTTCAAATAAATCATCTTCATCGATGTGGGTGCCTGACGCCAAGACCACTGCTCGCTCAACCGTGTTTTCGAGCTCACGCACATTCCCGCGCCACGTATGGACCAAAAGACGCTCCAATGCTGATTTCGTAAAACCTCGAACCGGCGAGTTGTTGAGGGCCGCAAATTTAGCAAGGAAAAATTCCGCCAGTGGCCAAATGTCTTCTCGACGCTCTCTAAGAGGAGGGATAACGATCGGAATCACATTTAAACGAAAAAATAAATCTTCGCGGAATCGGTTCTCGCCAACCTCAGCCTGAAGATTTTTGTGAGTTGCCGAAACAATGCGCACGTCAATTGAACGCGTTTGATTCTCGCCGACTCGTTTGATCTTTCGTTCCTGCAAAACGCGTAAAAGTTTCGCCTGCAGTGGCACACTCAGATCGCCAATTTCATCTAAAAAAAGAGTGCCACCTTCAGCTTCTTCAAACAGACCGATTTTTTTGTCGATGGCCCCAGTGAACGCACCTTTTGCATAACCGAACAGCTCCGCCTCTAAAAGATTTTCAGGAATAGCCGAGCAATTGATTGCCACAAACGGACCTTTGTTGCGTTCACTGTAAAAGTGAATGGCCTTGGCTATCACCTCTTTGCCGGTTCCACTTTCGCCAGAAATAAAAACATTCGCCGTGCTCTTGGCAACTCGCTTGGCAAGTTCCATTGCTTTCAGGAATCCGGGGCTGCGACCGATTACTCCTTCCATGACGGCACCTTCACGTACCTTCACCACGGCTTTT
>JAYVND010000417.1:0-1499 GCA_043758635.1 Bdellovibrionales bacterium | reverse complement strand
TGGCGATCGACGGCTGCGTCAAATTGACGATGCTCAATACGCTCAGCTCTTGATACGGAGTCGATATGCATGCAGTGGGCTGCGCGACTGCACGGCTTCAGTGTGCTCGTGCTTTGGGCTCGCCGGCGGAGTGTTGATCCTGACCAAATCTTGTCGTTACTTTTGAGCCGCGCTGCATTTAGGATCGTGACGTTTTGACAAGCATGAAAAGCATTTGTTTGATGGGATTGCAGGTGAGGTGAGTGGCGATGTGATGTCGTACAACTCACGGACCAATTCCGCTACGGAAAAGGTTTTCAAGAGCTCGAACAATTGCAGGATGTAAAATGGAAAGACGCTCGGGAGTCGATCTTAAGAATTTAAAGAATCGCATTGCGGCCATGGGTGGCTACGTTGAGCAGGCGATCGAACGTGCGACGCAAGCGCTTCAAGAGCGCAATATCGAGCGCTTCAAAGACGTGTGGGCTCTCGAAAAGCAGATCAATCAAGCCCACATTGAAGTTGACGAAGCATGTGTCGACATTCTTGCGCGACTTTCCCCGCTCGCCGCCGATCTTCGTTTTATTGTAGCGGTCATTAAAATTAATTCTGACCTTGAGCGTATGGGTGATCAGGCGGTCAATATCTCGCACAACTGCGAGCATCTTTTTAATGATGAGACGATCGAGCTCGATCTCAATTTGCCAGCGATGGCAAAGGCCGTGCATTCGATGGTGCGCAAGGCACTCGACGCATTCATCAATGGCGACATCAAACTCGCGCAACTAGTTCTTGAGAGCGACGACGAAGTGGATGCTTATAAAAATCGCGTTTTCGAGATGCTTGTTCCTTACATGAAATCGAATCCTGATCGGATTCAGTCAGCTCTTGATTTGATACTCATTGCGCGAAATCTCGAGCGCATGGGAGACCACGCCACCAACATCGCAGAAGACGCGATCTTTGCCTGCACGGGTGAGGATGTTCGTCACGGAGTTGGCCACCACAACTGATTTCAGAGGTGGAAGAGATTCGAATCGCTGCAGACAAGGACTTATTTTTTCGAGTTTTAGATAATTCTCTCTTGGAAGGAATCATCCTAAATGAACACGCTTGTACCCTCGGCATCGCACCCGCCAAATTCTACGCTTCAGGGCCATTCACCTAATGAATTCAATCCACATTTAAGTGGTGGCATGGCCGGTGGACAAATTGTGGCCCAAGCCTTTGGCCAGACAACTGGCCAGACAACTGGCCTGGCTGCTGGACACACTGCGGAACAGACCGTCGGGCAGACCGTTAGTCGAATGCTTTTCAGCGAAGGCGCGAGCCCGATTCTCACACCGACTCCTGCGCTGCGAGCTCAAGGTGCTAGTAGTCAATCCGACGTGCTGCCGACGATGATGCATGTGTTGGTCGTCGAGGATGAACCCGAGATTCGCCAGCTCATTGCGCTTCATTTGCGTCGCGAGGGCTTGAAAGTGGACACTGCGGGATCTGCCGAGGAAGCGGTTTCGCTT
>JAYVND010000416.1:0-1503 GCA_043758635.1 Bdellovibrionales bacterium | reverse complement strand
TTGCTCTGTCCGAAAAGATTCGGAAGATCTCTGGTTTCGCATCTGCAGACGATGAGACGGGCATGAACGACCAGCTGAAGATGCTCTTGATTAAAAGGGCAGCTGTAGTTGCTAACGCGCGAGGCAAGGGACCTCTCCTCGAGCGGCTTGTTCAAGATGATCTCCCTCAAAAGCATACGTTGGTCTATTGCGGAACCGGCTCAGCAATTTCTGACGACGGAGGTGACATCCGCGTAGCCGACGACATCTCCTTCCGATTAAATGGGATGCATTTGCGTTCTGCGACCTACACGGCTGAGACACCATCCTACATACGGAGCATTTTGCGCGCAGATTTCGCTCGAGGCCGCATCCAGTATCTAGTCGCGATGCGTTGCCTAGATGAAGGCGTTGATATTCCGGCGACGCAACGAGCCTACTTTCTAGCGAGTTCGACGAATCCGCGGCAATTTATTCAGCGGCGAGGTCGTGTTTTGCGCCGTTCAGAGGGAAAAGTGCGGGCTGAAATTCATGACATGGTCACGATGCTGAGTCCCGAAATTGGCGGTTCCGAAGCGTATGAGCGCGACATTCTCTGCAAAGAGCTTCGACGGGTGAAGCAATTCGCAGAGATCGCTCAGAACGGTGATGCGGCGTTGGGCGCATTAATGTCAATCATTGGCAATAAATCCATCTTCTTCGAATCGTAAGCGGGAGACATGATATGACAACGGTTAAGGACGT
Source organism: Bdellovibrionales bacterium (assembly GCA_043758635.1). Lineage (GTDB taxonomy): Bacteria > Bdellovibrionota > Bdellovibrionia > Bdellovibrionales > JAMPXM01 > JAYVND01. Next base: position 780 of record JAYVND010000416.1, on the reverse strand, counting down.
GCTAGATTCGCTATCTGTGAGCGAACGCAAAGTTATGGTTGAGATTATCAGCGAGGCGCGTAAGCGCGCTGGTCGCGGTCTTTATCATCAACTTGAAGACGAAATAAAACGCAGTTTAGAGCAGCACATCAAGTGATCTTGAAATACATTCGACTGACAAATTTCCGGCAATTCATTGGCGAGCAACGGATGGACTTCGCTGCCCCTGGCCAGCAGAACGTTTCTCTTATCTATGGCGCGAATGGAGCTGGGAAGACAACCCTTTTAAACGCTTTCACGTGGGCGCTTTTTGACGAGTTTACACCAGCGTTTGAAAATCGCACTGCGCTGCTAAACGAACGCGTCCGTGCGCAGATTGAGGTTTCTGGCACAGCTGAGGCGTCTGTCGAGGTTTGTTTTGATCACGATGATCGAACGTACGTTGTAAATCGTTCTCAGTCGACGCATCGCGATAAGGAAGGTGTCCTCCGGGACGGTCAAAGCACGAGAACGGTCGATATTCAAGGACCAGTGGGGCCACCAGAGCGGCCAGTCGAGACCGCCGCAAATGTCATTGCGCAGATTCTGCCGAGTGCCTTGCACCAGTTTTTCTTTTTTGATGGTGAAAGAATTGAGGGGCTCGTCAAACAGGGTACGACTGGACAGGTCTTAGACAAGGCAATCAAGGTCATTCTCGGTCTCGAAGTCTTAGAACAAGTGAATAAATATTTACCTCTCGCCAGCTCTAAGTTAAGAGCCTCGATGAAAAATTACGACAAAGGCACGACGGACGATCTCCGT
>JAYVND010000415.1:0-4991 GCA_043758635.1 Bdellovibrionales bacterium | reverse complement strand
CTCACGTGGATCATGAGGACAACAGCCTTAGCACTGGTTTTGATCATCTTGAATGTTTGGTTTTTTGGCATTGCGCGTGAGCGCCATCAGTCTTACGGAGGGTGAGATATGAAAACATGGACGCTCATTCTTCTCGCGATTTCATTCCATTGGGATGCGCAGCGGTCGAATCCGGTGAACCTCTTTGCCGCGATCGGTGGGATGGTGATCAACAACTCGATCGTACTATTTGGTTTATGGGCCATGCTCTTCAGCGGAAAGCCTGACGGCGAAGAGGTGACGCTTTATTTTTTGACCTTGAACACAGTTGTGACGATTGCCTGGGGCGCGACGTGCTTTTTTATGGGGGGATTTTACTCGCTTGCAGAGTTTATCGAAGAAGGATCGCTCGAACCAATGTTATCTTCGACCAGACACCCGCTATTGCTGGTCGGAATTTCGCAGAGCGTGCTCCCCGCACTCGGCGATCTCATCCAGGGTTTTTGCACGCTTGGAGTGGTGAGCTATCTCGGTGGGTTTTCGCTCGGGTTAAAATGTTTTTCGCTGGTAGGAGTCAGTGCGATCGCGTGCACGGCGACATTTATTTTAACCGGATCAATCCCATTTTATGTGACCCGCGGTGGGCAACTTGCCAGTTTGATTCGCGAAATTTGTTTAGCCCTTTCATTTTATCCGACTGGAAAAGTTTTCGACGATCGCATGCGTTGGGCGCTTTGGCTCACTCCGGCAGCCGCGGTTGCGTTGATGCCGATGCGGGCAATTGAGAACTGGGGCGTGCCTGAAGTTACAGTGGCCGTGCTGAGCGCCGTCGGTCTATTTATCTTTGCAGTTCTTGTTTTTCATTTCGGCCTGCGCCGATACCAGTCGGCGAATTACATTGTGGCACGCGGATAACATTTCGTTCGTCGTGAGGCATTTGCGCACTTTCGTTATGATTCTTCGACATATTCACAATTCTGAAAACACATCCACGGAGAATCCAACACAAGCAGAATGCGCCAGTTGTAGTTAGTGGCATACCTCTGATATTCGATGGGCCTCCTTTGAAATTCAATTTAATCTCTTTTCCGACGGCAGAAGTGCCACGAAAGTTCTTCTCGGTTCAGCTGATTGGAGAATCTTTTGCGGACAGATGCAGCAGTTTCAAGATGGAAAAATCGAATTTACTAGGAGGATTAAGATGAAGACATTGAAGAATGGTTTGAAGAAGACAGCGGTTGCAGCGGTGGCAATGTTCGCAACCGTATCAGTCGGACTCGTGGCTCAGGCTGCTGAACAGATTCAATCTCGATCGAACCCGAGTGCTCCAAAGTTGGACGCACCGATGGACGATTCCCGCATGAGCGAATCGCGCTCTACGGCTCATCCAGACGTGCAGCGCTCATCGATTTTCGGAGGACCCGGCTATTTCTCAGCGCAAGCGGGCGTTGGATCTTCTTCGGGTCTAGGTACCGCTAATAACATGTTCAACTTGCGGGCAGGTTACAATGTGGTCTACAGCCCACTCGTCACGGGCCACGTGATTGGTGATTTCAATATGGGCACGGGTTCTGACAGTGCCTACTTTAATGATGTTGCTGTCGGCGCAAACGTGTTTATCCCACAGATTCAGCTCGGTGCTTTCAAGCCTTACATCGGAGGAGATGCGGGCGTCGGTTTCGTGAGAAATACAGCAGCTGATAAACAAGCTGGTTTGGCACTTGCCGCACAAACTGGTTTCCAATGGTTGGCGAGTCAGACAGCGCTCGATGTTAGTCTTCGTTACGAAGCTATGGCGGCGAATGTAGCTGGAACTACTCCAGCAGTGGTCAGCCTGAACGCGGGTATCGATTTTTAATTGATAAGATAGTTAGCTCTAAATCGGCCTAGAGTTTTAATGGCAGTATTCTATTGCTGCCGAGTTGGAATTTTCGGGCCTAAGCTTTTAAGAATCGGTTTTATTAAAGGCTTGGTGAGCATTCGCCAGGCCTTTATTTTTAAGCCTATTTTGTCGAGCTCCGGCCGTTGCGAAGGAGTCCAAGCTGAATCCATCTTGAATTCACAACGGAGGATATTTATTTCAGAAATCGATTTTAAGTGCTTCGCTAACTAACATTGCGTCACTAACGAACGCCGCCTTGATGACTCCGTTAGCGATCCACCCACCAAACCAATTCATGACACTTTCAGCTTCACTTTCTTGGAGCGCGCCGCAAATTTCACCTAACGTTTGTGATTCGCGCATGGCTTTGAGAACAATTGCTTGTGTCTCGCTGATCGAATGGACGTAAACAAATTCCTGAAAGCGATGAATGAGTACAATTCCGGACTGTGCGACGATGAGTGATGAATCAATTTCAGTTTCATTCCAGACTCGAGTCACCGTGTGCCCAACGCGAAACCACTGAACACTGGAATCGAGCCTGAATTGTAAACTTTCCCATTCGTCTTCGCCGAGGTTTGCAAGACTTGACGGATCAAAGGGCGGGTCCGCATCAATGTAGAGCGCACGAGTCGCACGCCAATCCATTTCAGCGACCTCCGCTAAAAATGGAAAGCTATTCACTGCAGCGTAAGACCGCAAAAAAGCCGGAAGATGCTGTCCAACGTCTCCTACAGTACGGCTCATTGAGGGATGAAGCTCAAGGTATGCTGAAACAATCTTGCGAAAAGCATTTTCGTCGAAGAGCGATGTTAATACGCGCACCAAATTCTCGAAGTCGTTTCCAAGAGCCTCAAGCAGGCGCGCGAAATACCCTTCGGCGTAGATGTCGAGGCGTTCGATTCGGCTGAGTGGAGCAGTGTCGACGATGGTATGGAGCTCGCTCGCGCTTTGCAGCTTTGCGTTCGCCGCCTCCTCGCTCAGCGCTTTTTCAGTGCCACGCGGATGCGTGATGACGTTAGCGAGCCAGTTCTGCAAATTCTTTAGAGATTGTGGTTGCGGGGTCAGCTGCACGTGCCCTTTCAAGGGATGATTTTCTTGATCTATTTTTTCCAAGCACAGACTCCTCAATCGAGCGCGCAAATTGTGATTCGGCGAAAAGCTCTTCGAAGGGCGGAATATTGCCATCGCGCTCAATCATCGTTGAGACCTCTCCAAGTCTTTCGACCGCTTCACGGTAGAGACACCAGACGCCTTCGCAAACGGGTTGATCGTGTGTGTCGATAAAATAATTTCCCATGTCGGAGTGTCCAGCCAAATGCATCTGGCCAACGCGATTGCGGTCAATTTTCGAGAGAAATTCGCTCGCACAAAATCCATGGTTCTTGGCGCTAACATAGATATTATTGACGTCGAGCAAAAGACCGCAGTCGGCGCGTTGCGCGACTTCGTTTAAAAAGTCCCACTCTGTCATTGTTGAGTGTTCGAACGACATATAGCTGGAAACGTTTTCGATTAAAATCCGACGACCCAAAAAATCCTGCACTTCGCGTATGCGTGACACCAAGTGTTCGAGAGCTTCAGTTGTGTACGGAAGTGGTAGCAAATCATGAACGTTTTCGCCGTTCACACCCGTCCAGCAGAGGTGATCTGAGATGATGGCGGGCTCAAAGCGTTCGATCAGACTTTTGAGTCGTTTTAGATAACTATAATCAAGATCGTCGGTCGATCCAATTGAAAGTGAAACGCCATGGCAGGCAATTGGGTAGTCGCGACGAATGAGCTCAAGAGTTTCAACGGGGCGTCCGCCGAGTGCGGGAATGGTGTCAGCGCAAAGTTTTTCGCCTGCTAGACCCATGTAGTTTTCAGAAATAATTTCGAACCAATCAACGGAAGGCTGATGCTCGAGAATAAACGGATAATGTTGAGGCCGAAGGCCCAATCCCTGACCTAAGTCTGGGAAAAGACCCTCAGATGTAGAGCTCAAGAGCACTCATTAACCTTTTGGAGCTGCAGCCGCAGGAGCAGCTGGCTCGCTCATTTTTGTTTTCAATTCAGTGCATGCTGCTTCGTCTTTTGTCATTACAAAGCTATGGCCTTTGCATTCAGCTGAGGCCTGTTTTTTAGCCATTTTTGGGTTAGCGCATCCGCCTTGGCCTTAGCAAGCGTTTCCGCCTTCGCATTTGAATTTTCCTGCAGCTGCGCCCGCTGTCAAAGAAGTTGCCAAGATACCTACTACTGCCGCGCCGATAAGAGATTTGTTACGCATGAGTCCTCCAGTGACTATATGTGTGCTGTGTTACGAACTTGATGTTCGATTTTCAAATTCTAATGACTGCAGAAGATCAAAGTAAAACAAAATCTATAGACCCCAGAAGAATAAGTTATCTCATGAGGTCTAGGTGTTGAAGCCCTACGAAGCCCTATGAAGCTTGAACAATTTTGCAAATTGAATTGATTCTCTCTCTCGGTGTGTTCGAATCTCGATAGAAAGGCCAGGTTGATTATAAACTATAATTATTTATAGTCGGTGTAACCTTCTGGACCTTTGGCATAAAGTGTCGTCGGATCGAGCGGAGTCAGTGCTTCGCCAGTTTTCAGCTTTTCGACGAGAGTTGGATTTGAAATAATATCCTTTCCGAACGAAACTGCCGTCGCACGTCCAGTTTGCAGCATCTCTTCTGCCGAAGCTCGAGTGAGTTTTTCGTTGATGATGAACGGCCCTCCGAACGCATCTTTAATTGCGTCACCGATGTAACCTTCACCGAGGTGATGGCGGGCAAAGATGAACGCGAGCTTGCGTCGACCCAACTCTTTTGCAAGATAAGTGAAAACGGCGCGTGGATCAGAATCGCCAACATCGTGAGCGTCCCCACGAGGAGAGATATGATAACCAACTTTATCGGCTCCCCATACACTACAAGCCGCATCTGTCACTTCGAGTGCAAAGCGCGCGCGATTTTCGATCGAACCGCCGTACTGATCACTTCGAGTGTTGCTTTTACTTTCAAGAAATTGATCGATCAGGTAGCCGTTGGCTCCGTGAATTTCGACTCCGTCGAAGCCTGCTCGTTTCGCGTTTTCAGCGGCTTTCCTGTAGCATTCAACGATCAAAGGAATTTCTTTGAGT
>JAYVND010000414.1:0-1507 GCA_043758635.1 Bdellovibrionales bacterium | reverse complement strand
AATTCTCCGCCGTACTTTGCGCCTGCGCGGAGCGCGAAAGGGCGAGGCCGGCGAGAAAGATCACCAGAAGCATGAAAACGATTTGTCTCAAAACGAGAAGTCCTTTCTGGTTGCGCGAGCGGCCAGTCTTGACGGGTTGCGTGATAAAGTTTGTCGACACGTCGGTCGATATAAACATTATGAGCAGTGTGAAGGTCATCAAAAAAGGCGAGACTCTTTTTAAAGAGGGTGAAAAGACGGGGATGCTTTATCTCATCCAATCAGGTTCCGTATCACTCCAAGTCCAACGCCAGAAGGCGCCGATTGAAATAATGACTTTGGGAGCCAACCAAATTGCGGGTGAGAGTGCTCTGAGTGGCGCTCCTACGCATGCCTACACGGCAATGGCGAATTCTGAAACTCGAGTTATCGAACTTTCGGCAGAAATGCTTAAAGCGCAGATGGATCAGATTCCTCAGCTCGCAAAATTCGTATTCAAGTCACTCAGCGACCGTATGAAACTCGTGATGACCGACTTGCGATCAATTCGCCTTGAAAAGGATCAGACTCCCTGCCCACCCGAGCAGACTGCAAAAATCTTTGGCGTGCTATATCACACAGCGAAAACGAAAGGCGAAGTCACTAAAGATGGCTGGCAAACAATTAGCTGGGGTCTGATGAAACAGTATTCACAGAGAGTGTTTACTGAGTCGCCAAAGCGGCTCGAGATGGCGCTCAATATTTTTGTAAAACTGGGCGTGGCGAAGTATCAGTACGGTAAACCACCGGATGATCCAGAGGGAACTGACGAAATTCAGTTCGTTCATTTTAACGATCTTTCGATCATCGAACAGTTTTTTGAATTCTACCAGTACTATTACTTCAAGGGTGGTAAACAAGATTTACTGAAAACTGATGAGCGGATGATGCAACTCGTAGGCTTTCTCGTTGAGAATGCGTCGGCCGAGCCGCGCGATCGTCACGGGGCTGTTCGCATTGATTTCGCTAAGACGGTTGAAGCATTCAAAGAGAAGGCTGGTTGGGGATTGAATGCTGACCACTTCGGCAATCTTGAGACCAAAGGTTTGTTTGTAAAGCGGCAGTCGACTGAAACTGGTGTGGTGCTCTCGTTTGATTATCTCGAGTTCGAGCGTTCTTATAAAGTTTGGCGAGTGCTGCGTGAGGTGGAGCGTTGGAACGAGAAGGGCTCGGTCGATCCAAAGGAGCCGGTGGCTGAGCCGCGCCGTGCAATCAAAGGCGCTAATGTATGCGGAGATTGCCAAACTCCATACGAAGGCGCACCAAAGTTTTGTGGTGAGTGCGGTAAAAAAATTGCTGCTTGATACTAAAATTGGCAACCCAAATTTGAGAACCCATAATTGGATAACTCTAGGACATTTATGACAAATGATCAGGCCTTTCTTCGGGTTTTCGTGTCCCAGTCGAGCCACTGCAGATATCGGTCGATGCCGCTGACCTTTCGAGCCTTGGTTTTTGTTTGAGCTCACGGCCAAATAGCTTTGTTCGG
>JAYVND010000413.1:0-5008 GCA_043758635.1 Bdellovibrionales bacterium | reverse complement strand
CCATGGGAGATCTCCCTGGGAGCCGATCACGCGGTTGGCGGCCATGGCTGCAATTGCGGAAATTTTCATGATGGCTACTTTCTCAAAAGGTTTGATCGGGGTAACCGGATCCGTCGCTCACTGAAATGGTCGGTCTGCTCATTTGCCGCGTTTAAGCGCTTTGTTCATTTGCCGCATAAGGCGGTCCATGCATCTCGCCAAAGCTAAACAAATTAGATGCTGATCGGCGCCCTGATCGCTGCATCTGGCTCGTAACCCACGATTTCGAAATCATCAAATTTGTATTCGAAGATCGAATCAGGCTTTCGTCTGAGCACAAGCTTTGGCAGTGCGCGAGGCTTTCTTGCTAGCTGTTGCTGAACCTGTTCAAAATGATTTTTATAAATATGAACATCGCCTCCGGTCCAAATAAATTCGCCAACTTCGAGGCCGCACTGCTGAGCCATCATGTGCACCAGTAAAGAGTAGGAAGGAATATTGAATGGAAGGCCCAAGAAAATATCACACGAGCGCTGGTACAATAAGCAAGAGAGTCTGCCATCTGCCACGTAAAATTGAAAAAATGTGTGGCAAGGCGCGAGCGCCATTCGACCCGCTTCGACATTTGCCTGCGGGGTCACTTTTTCATCGGGAAGATCGGCTGGGTTCCACGAGCTCACAATTAAGCGGCGGCTGTTGGGATTTGTTTTGATTTTCTCAACGACTTCAGCGAGCTGATCGATGGTATCGCCACCAGGTGTGAGCCAGGTGCGCCACTGTTTGCCGTAGATCGGACCGAGGTCGCCATTTTCATTGGCCCACTCATTCCAAATGCGCACGCCGTTGTCTTGAAGGTAACCAACATTGGTATCACCCTGAATGAACCACAACAGTTCATGGATCATACTTTTAAGATGGACCTTTTTAGTCGTCAGCAGCGGAAATCCATCTTGGAGATTGAAGCGCAGTTGCGCACCAAACACCGAGCGTGTGCCCGTTCCCGTGCGGTCGCCCTTTTCAGTTCCAGTTTCAAAAATATGAGCGAGCAAGTCGAGATATTGTTTCATGGAATTATATAAGACCGAGCATTTCTGAATTCCAAGCAAAACCCTGATGAGTTGCACCGATTTTCTGACTTGGATTGTGGTGGATCTTAAGGTTTTCGAGCGTTCAATCTTTCGGTCACACGCATCGCAGTTGGAGCGCGCGTGCCATCGTGTTCAAGATCTGATGGTTTGCGTTAATTTCCTTGCGTTTTCACCTCGCAATGCGCAATTAATGGCCTATGGAAATCAAAGATCCGATTCACGGGGCGATTGAAGTTTGCGATGCAGAAGTAGCTGTTCTCGACAGTCGAGAATTTCAGCGCTTGCGAGCGATTAAGCAACTTGGTTTTGCCGAATATAGCTTTCCGGGCGCAACCCACAACCGCTACATCCACTCGGTTGGCGTGATGCATCTCGCGGGCCGAGCGTTCGATAGCATCTTTAAAGAATTCAAGTTTAGTTCAGAAACGGTTCGACGCAATTTGCGCCAGGCCCTTCGGCTGGGTGCTCTCCTTCATGACATCGGTCACGGACCACTTAGTCACACGACTGAAGAGGTGATGCCGCAAGTTTCTAAACTCAACGTGAAAGCTTATGCCAACCGAGACCCTGCTTATGCGGGACGCGACGCTGGTCGTAAAGCCGATCACGAAGACTACACGATTAAGTACATCACTGATTCGCCTTTGACCGAAATCATTGAAAAGAATTTTGCTGAATTCACACCATTCCATGTGGCTTGTTTGATCGATAAGACGTTGATGTCGCCCGATGATTTTTTCATCGATCAGGGTTTGAATTTTCGAATCGTCTTGAGCCAAGTCGTAAGCTCCGAGATGGATGTCGATCGGATGGATTATCTCGAGCGTGATGCTTATTTCACCGGAACTAATTATGGGAGGGTGGAGTTGGGTTGGCTTATCGGCAACCTCACACATCACATCAACGGCGAGCAAGTAAATTTAGGCCTGAGTCGTCGTGCGCTCTACACGTTCGATGATTTTTTGATCTCACGCCATCACATGTATTTGATGGTTTACTTTCATCATAAAAGCATCGTGTACGAAGAGATGCTCATGCGCTATTTATCTTCACCGGAATGCACATACGTTTTGCCAGCGGATATCAGCGCTTACTTGCGCTGCACAGATTACTCGCTCTATGAGCATTTAAGCTCGGTCGATAATTACTGGGCGCAAAGAATCGCCGCGCGTCAGCCGCATAAGATGTTATTTGAAAAGCATGTGACCGAAGGGACATTGCGCCCTAAAAAAATCTGTGAAGCACTCGAGCTCGAAGGGATTCCGACTATATTGGCAAGTTCGCAAGCGCGTCTTTCCAAATATCACGCAACGCAAGCTGAGAAAGCCGCCACTATCTTTGTGGTGGATCCTTATGACTCGATGGAGAAGCCGGTGCCCATTGAACAGTGCACCAGAATCTTTCAACGATATGAAGAGACACGTAGCATCGAGCGAATCTACGTAGATCCCAATGACTACGCGCGCGCGCATCGGTTGCTTGTCGACCGTAAGTTGTGATTCACTCCTATCGATCATTCTAGGATGCGGTGGCATCACGAGGGGTTTCATGACGCCAGATCAGGTTCAAAAGACTGCAACGAACTTACAAGTGGCGGTGGTCGCGAGTTCGATCGCGACAACTGAACGACGCATGCCTAAAGTGGGGGATGTAGCGACTGAAACTCGATTGATCACGGTCGAGCTGATTGAAGAATTTGCGCGCGTATCAGGTGACGTCAATCCAATTCATTTAGATCCATCCTATGCGGCAAAGTCGCGTTTTGGTCAGCGCGTGGCGCACGGAATGATGGCCGCCGTGATGCTAACGAAAGTTGCTGGCACTCAGTTGCCTGGTCCAGGTTCGATCTACTTAAGTCAAACAATGAAATTTAAAAAACCAGTGTTAATTGGTGATGTGATCACCGCAGAGATTAAAATAATTGGTCAAAAAGCAGGTAAACCGCTTTACACACTTTCGACCATTGTCCGCAACCAAGATGGCGTGGTTTTGCTCGATGGCGAAGCAATGGTTTTTTACGAACCGATCGACGCTTAAATACATTTTGCGATTTGTTTATTTGTGTTCGAGAGCGGCTGCGAGGCGATTGAGTTCGGTTGCCAAATCTTGAAACTCATCTTTTTTTCTCAGCTGAACCCGGGACTCGTATTGGCCCGCAATCAGGGCTTCAACATGTCGCTTGAGCGGGATAATCGGGCCGAAAATTCGGTGGCTCAGCGCAATTCCGATTGAAATTGTCACAGCCGCCAAGACCACTCCAAAAATAATTACCATCACGAGAGTCGAATACAGCGACATCTGCAGATGATCAATCACCGCGCCATCTACTTGATAGAGCGCGTGGAGCGCTTCAATTGTTTTATTAAATGAAAGTAAGAGATAAGTGACGATTGTAATCATCATCAAAATGCCTGCCCCAAAGAGCATGAAGGCGTAGCGCAATTGACCTTTGGGTTCGACAAGGATGTTAGATAGGCTACGTACGGGCCTGCCATCTAGACTTGCCGTCGCGTCGTCAAGTGTTGGTTGAGGCGCGTGATCTCCATGTTGACTCATTTTTCACTCCTGCACAGCGGCCTGTGCGAAATTGGCCCAAAATTTTTCGCTCGCGTATTGGACCGGCGAAAACGGCTACGATCTCTGCGGATACCTAGAAATCGTATGTGGTTTTGAGTGACGGCTCAAGCTTAGGGGCACCGAACTAGCCGTGGTTGAGCTCAATGATTTTTTGCATAATCTTTGAAGCCTCCAGGCGGCGAATTGTGGTGAGATAAAAGACTCATAGCGGAGGGTGAACCATGAAAAAATTGAATCTCGTACTTTTCGGTTTCGCAGTTTTGTTTTCGATTCCAAGTCTTTCCGATATCACGTGTACCGCATCAAAGCGCGAGCAGTTGCCTGATCAAAGCTTCAAGACAACCGAGGCAGCGCTTCCAGTGGTGCAAGGATCAGGCAACTCCGCGATTCGAGAAGTGACGATCGAGGATCGCTCCTTCACGGTAACACCCCTTCAAAACAATGACTTTATGGTGACCATTACGGTCGCACCTGATTATATCCACGGGGTGCTCTCGACTTTAACATTCACCACAGATGGCCGTTTTGCGTTAGCAACCGTCGACATGACGACGGTTTATAAGGTTGTTTGTCTCAAGTAAATCGGTGGCTCGGCACTAGCGGAACGCACTTAAGCCTCTAGCGGAACGCGCTCAAACCTCTAGCGGAACGCGCTTAGACCTGTGATGTGTTCACCCAAAATCAAGCGATGGATGTCTTCGGTTCCTTCGTAGGTGTTTACACTCTCGAGATTCATCATGTGGCGACCACATTGATACTCGTGCGTGACACCCGAGCCGCCTAAAATATCTCGTGTGACGCGCGCAATTTTCAGGGCCATCGGAACGTTATTCATCTTTGCCATCGAGACTTGTTGAACTGTGGCTTTGTCTAGATCTTTAAGACGGCCAAGTCGCAAGGCTAAGAGTTGGCCCTTCGTGATTTCGGTGCACATGTCAACTAGCTTGGCTTGCACCAACTGAAAACTGCCAATCGGTTTATCAAACTGAATGCGTGTCTTGGCGTAATTCAAAGCTTCGTCGTAGCACGCCATCGCGGCTCCTAGAACGCCCCACGAAATTCCGAAGCGCGCATTGACGAGGCAGTTCACGGGACCTTTAAGGCCGTGAACCTGGAGCATTTGTGATGCGGGGACACGGCAGTTTTCGAAGTGAAGTTCACTCGTGACCGAGGCGCGAAGACTAAACTTCTTGTGTATGTCTTGCGTCGTGAAGCCCGGCGTGCCTTTTTCGACAATGAAGCCGTGAATCCGGCCGTCCCGGTTGGCGACGCCTGAATCGCCCGACGCTCGAGGAGAGTCGGGAACTTTCGCCCAGACGATAGCGAGGTCGGCAATCGAGCCGCTCGTGATCCACATTTTGGTA
>JAYVND010000412.1:0-5012 GCA_043758635.1 Bdellovibrionales bacterium | reverse complement strand
CAGCGAGTTAGTCAGGAATTTTAAGTAAACTCGCGTTAGCCCTTGGATGAAAATCGATTGAACCGCTGCTGAACAGCGTAGGAGTTTCTATGCCCATTAATGAAGTTAAATCCGGAAAAAATTCTCAGTCAGCAGACCAAATTTCGGCAGAATCGTCTGATCACCAGCTCCAACAGCGAGAATCGGCACTCGAAGAAAAAGCCAATGCGGAACATGTCCGCAAGATTATTCATGACATTCCGGTTGCGATGCTGACCACGACGGACTGGAGCGGCCAGCTAAGAAGTCGGCCAATGGCGATTCAGCAAGTGGATGGCGACGATAAACTCTATTTGTTGACAAGCGAAGATTCGGGCAAAATCCTAGCGATCCGTACGGATCAAAATGTGAATGTTGTTTGTGCCGATCGGGGCTCGAACTGCTATCTATCGGTCTGCGGCGCAGCTCAGATTGTGCAAGACCGTAAAAAGATTCGTGAGCTTTGGAATCCGACCATGAAAGCCTGGTTTCCCGACGGTCCTGAAACTCCCGAGATCTGCCTCATTGTAATCAGTGTAGAGGAAGCAGAATTTTGGGATGCGCCACTTGGAAAGTGGATTCAAATGATCAAAGTTGCAAAAGCTGCACTCAGCGGCCGGCGGTATGAAGCAAGTCAAACCGAGCATGGTGAGATCCATCCCGGAGACAAGCACTGATCATCTCTTTCTAGACAGATGCTTAGTCAGAGAAATTATCTGAACAGAAGGGGCGGGGAACCGCCCGCAGACCTACTTGACGCGCTGGATGAGGTGATAACCGAATTGAGTGCGGACCGGCTCAGACACTTCGCCTGCTTTGAGAGAGAACACGGCGTCTTCGAATGCTTGAACCATTTGTCCACGACCGAAAGTTCCGAGGTCTCCGCCTTGGCTGGAAGACGGGCATTTCGAAAACTTTTTAGCGAGCTCTTCAAATGAAGTCCCTTCATCAAGTTTGCGTTGCAAATCCTTGGCTTCGTAATCATGTTGAACAAGGATATGTCGCGCCTGTGCCATCTCATTTTTTTGCATCATCGAAATTCCTTTTGAATTAGACAACCTAGAACAGATTTAGCGCGTGGAGACAGTCTCCTCGCGTGCTGTTCTTCTTACTAGCAGTGTGAAAGATCTCTTTGCAAGCGCTCTCCGCGTCGCCCTTGGAGTTTGTTATATCCATGGCGCTTGCGGCGGTTAGACAGGCCAGGTAATCGCGATCTTCGTACGACACTTTGTTGGATCCGCATTTGATGAACCGCTTAGTCACGTCATCTTTTTTAATCAAGTGCTGAAAAATATTAGCACCTACCAGGCAAGCCGCCCGTTCGGTGTCATTCTTAGCATTCGATGCCACTACGTCGCAGTTTTGTAAAAGTTGAGACATCGAATTTGAGCCACCTGAAGCGGCAGCTCCGCGCCCGTTTAGGCACGCGCGATATCCTGTATGAAATTGTTGATGGTCGAAGTACTGTTCGCAAAGGTGATTTTGTTCATTGGGGCTCGCGGGGGAGTTCAAATCTTTCGCTAAAGAAAATCCAACCTGGCAAGGTCCAATGAACGAACGCTCCTCCGAAATTTGAGCGCAAGTTTCGAAGGTTGGATGGCTCCCCACGAGATTCGGCATGTAAATCCCGGTCAAGCAGGATTCTTGCAAAAATGAATCGATCTCGGTGTGAGCGGGATATTGGTCTGAGCAGAGTTGTAGGCGTCGCTTGTACTCTTCGTGTTGAGTCGAAATTTCATCAGCTATATCTACACCAATCAAGCAGCTGTAAAGCTCTCGTGGATCTTCTCCGTAGACGAGTCGGCACTTCACACCGGCAACGCTTGCGCCGAATTCCGCATAGCTGTCGGTTGCTGAGATGCAAGCCGCCCGAATCTCAGTCTGTATGAGTGCGGGGAAATGTCGATTGCACTCTTTTTTCAACTGCGGGAGAAGTGTGGCCTTTATTTTATCGATGTCACTTTGATCCGCGCGTTTTGGATGCGTGAGTGGTGCCTGTTGAACAGAGACGCTGACTTTGTCTGCTCGTGCTTCAACTTTGACACTAGAAGCTCCATCTTTCGTACTCGTTTTAGCTTCGCTCGCCTGAGACGGTGAAGACGCAGGAGAAGCGTCCCCAGTTGACACATCAGCCGCTCGAGCGGCATTGCTGCCCAAAATCAGAAGTCCTGCCAAAGCAAACTGTGCAAGCCGATCTTGGAGAGAATCACGTTTGGCTCGGGGACGTGCGTGCAGCTGCACTCCAAAAGAAGCGCTCACTTGCGTTTTCAACGTGCTGCTCAACTGCGTTTTCGACCTGCTGCTCAACTGCGTTTTCGACGAACGAAATTTCGACATTTTTTCTCCAGACGCGATGAGCATTAAAGGTCTCTGTTCATTTCGCCAATGTCAAATAACGCAGAGCCATCGAAATCGCCCGTCTCATGGAGACAGGCTGAAACGTGAGGCGTTAAGCCGAAAGCCTGAAGCCAAGAGCAAGAAGCTAAGAGCTAGAAGCCAAGAGCAAGAAACCAGATGCGGTCAGCAATGATGTGAGGGCAGGTTACGGAGCCGGTAAGACGCCTGCAGCGAGCCCCGCGTTTGCGCTCATGATAGCCGCAGCTTTTGGCACGGCTTTGAACGCATGAGTCGCGAAACCAATGCGCGAAGCTAGACCATGTCTTCCGCTTGCACGCGCAATCTTTCCGGTACGCTCCAACACTCGGCTAGGTGCGCGATCCGCTGGCTTCACAGATTCAACTGCGGCCTTGCTTAAACCATTTTTTGAGCTGTTGTTGTTGCTGCTGCTTGCCATCACGTTCCGATCAGACGTCGCAGTTTTTGCATCCATAATTTTTATTTGACCGAAACTTGCAGGCGAGCGTTCGATTTCACGAGCGATATTCTCAAGCGAAGCTTTTTCACTTCCCAAGTACTTTGCCATCGATTCGCGGCCCGGAAATTCAGAGGGATCTGCGGTCATTGAAGTACCTGCATCATCCCCGGCCGAAAACGGCCCAAATGGTTCGTTCGCAATCGGATACCGAGCGGTTTCGAATTCTACGCTAGCTTCTGAAGCCAAGTTTGTGGGAGCAGACGCGTCTGCCACCTTTTCTTCGAGAGCTTTGGAGGCAGCGGCCACGCTTGCTGGCGAGGCCTGTGATTCAATCACTTTCGCAACTTCTAAATCTGAGCTTGGATCGTAAAGCTTCACGTACCAGTAGTAGTTTCGAAGAATCATCGAAACGTAATCACGTGTTTCGCGAAACGGGATGAAGTCCAAGAACAACATTTTATTTTCAGTCGGGTAACGACGAAGCCAATCGTCGACGCGCCCAAAGCCCGCATTGTATGCCGCAAGCGTGAGTTCCACGTCACCGTTGTACTGTTGAAGTTTGCGCATCAGGTACGTCGTGCCGACGTTAATATTCGTTTTGGGATCAAACAAATTTCGCGCTCCCGAGCGTGAAACCGTGCGAGCCGTCGCCGGCATCACTTGCATCAGGCCCCTCGCACCGACCATCGAGCGAGCCTGCTTGTTGAACGCGCTTTCCTGGCGAATCAACGAGAGAATTAAGAGCGGATCAATTTCGTTTTGCTTGATTTTTACGATATCAAAATACCAAAGCGGGAAGTACAGCTTCATCGTAGACAGCGAGATCATCTTCGGGCGTTCATCGAAAAGATTTGTAAGAATTTTAAATTTGGGAAGGGCTGAGCCCATGCGATTCAAAAGAACGGCAGTGTAGAGCCTGACTTCTGGTTCCATCTCGTTGATAGAATTCACGTGGCGATCTAGAATGTCTGTCGCAATTGCCTCGTTTCCAAGTTTCATCATCGCCTCTGATGCACGCAGAAGCCCATTCAGTTCTGGACGAACAAGTGAGCGGAAAGCGAGTTGCGGGTCGCTCGCTTGGAGGACATTCCCGAGGCCCGCCGTGTCTTCGCCATTCACCGCCAGGTTTTGAAAGCTGAGCGGATGATCGCGCAAAAGGGATGCGCGGGCATCGGTCATTGCAAGTTGGTTTTTTTCTTTTTCACCGCAGAAATAGCGCCAGTACTTTGCACGAGCGTGGTATGTGCCAGCCGTGGGATTTTTCTCAGTTTTGAGCATCAGTGCGCTGACGTCTTTACAGTCATTCTGCCAAATATCAATCAGCGCGAGTCGGAAGCTTGCCGTGGCGGCAGCCAGGTCGCTGCCGCAATCAACCGATTTCCGATAAAGATTTTTTGAGAGCTTTACCGTCTCTGCATCAGGGAAGTCCTCTTCTAGTTTATATCCTAAGGCGTAAGGTATTGCAGGATTCACGCAAGTCTTTTGCGAGGCAACTTCTTTTGCGAGTTCTCGCACCGCCTGCATATTTCCGAGCGCGGCCACGCCGCCAATCATTTCGGGCAAACTTGTTTTTTGAAGCGAATCAAAATTTCCGGCTTTCATCTGCGTTGCGATCGAGCGTTTTAAAGTTTTCGTGGCAAGAGGTGTGCGACTCATGTGACTGTGTTCACGACGATCGTTTTCAAAATCACAAAATGGATTGTCGATTTTTCGAGATTCATTTTTCTGGCATCCCGCTTGCCACATTGCTTCACGGATTAGTCCATTGCGAAATGAAACGTACTCGCGCGCCTGCTGGAGAGTCTTCTTTTGCGTATCCTTTTCCTCGAAGTCTAAACCCAGCTGGTTTTTATCGATGACGGTTCGAAGTTCGACTGGCATCGAAAGTTTTAGTCGGCGCAGAGCAGTCTCGGTGTTCACGCCGGGGCGGACAGCTATCGCGGTTGCCGCGTGAGTCATCGAGAATGCGAGGATTAAAATGCAGACAGTTCTAGATTGCGCATGTGAAGTCGACGCGAGTGGCGCCTCGTCTAGAGGCGAGACGGGAGCTGACAGTTGAGACGAAACTTGCCCAGAGACCGGCCCAGAGACCGGCCCAGAAACTTGCCCAGCGATCGGCCCAGAGACCGGCCCATAGACCGGCCCAGAAACTTGCCCAGCGATCGGCCCAGAGACCGGC
>JAYVND010000411.1:0-14897 GCA_043758635.1 Bdellovibrionales bacterium | reverse complement strand
GTACGAGAGCGTGTTTCATCTTAAACATCTGAGAGTTCCTCCAAAGGCCCCGAGGGGGTAATAATAACAAATTCGTTAATGTTGACGTTTCTATTCTATGCGACTTTTAGGCCAATCTTAGCCCGCTAGAGCTTCAATGATTTCAAGTACTTAGTTGAGCCCGTCGACGTGAATAGTGTCGATAATTCCGTAGTACGAGCTCGTTTCAGTCACTAACGCTTCGATACCACTTACCGAAGCGTCCTGGAGATCTCCAAGCGTCTTCACGGCCTCGATGCTCACCTTTGCTCGGGCATTCGGCATCGATTGCATAGTTTTGAGAAGATCCTTCATCGACGCCTGGTTTGCGTCTGAATCGGCTTGCATGCGAGCGCGGAACTTCGCACTCGCTGCAGGTGCACTGCTTGGATCATTTTGAAACGCATACTTCTCGATCTCACTCATCGCGGCTTTTGCGGGTTCGTCACCTGTAAGAAGTTGCAGCTGCAGATTCATTTGGCGCTGAAACTCGAGCGAGAGTTTTACGTAATTACGTCGCATCTCAATTTCCGCCGCTGGCGACTTTACCGTCGTTGTTGGAAAGAGTGATTTTCCCAAGAAGAACAAATTCATGTGCACTTGCGCTTGAAGAGATTTGATTGTCCCAATTTCAAAACGGCGTCCGTTGTATTCCTTCACGTCTGTGCGAGTGAAGTTGGGCAGAAAGTCCGCGCTCACAATATGTTTGAAGTCTTGCTGAAAGAGATCGATGACTTTCAACACGTGCGTGTCAACGGTCTTTGCCCAGAAATTTTCAAAAATCGAGGAGTCTGCACCAAAGAGCGATGGATCGGCGTAACGTTTTACGACATCCAATAGGCCTTTGGTTTTTTGTCCATTGATTGTGAATTCGACATCGCGCGGATCGGCCACTTGGTTTTTAGCTCCCAAGAGCGAAACGTTCGCCTCACGGCAGAGATTGCGGTTCGCGTCGGCACCTGGCAATTTGACGATCATCGGCGGGCGGAAGTTTGCGCGAACTCCATACAATCCACTGATAAGTGAATTTGCATCCTTATTCTCGTATTCAACGTAGAGCATCGATTTTGAATCGATCATTCGATTCGTTAAGTCGAAGCCGATTCCCATTTTGTCGAGCACCCAACCAAACGACGATTGCCGATGTTGCGCGAGTGGATGTGTTTCAATACCATTCGATTCGGCGCCAACACTTGGCCCGCACACCATAGCGGCCAACAGGTAGTTGGACATATTTGAAGTCACCACGCGTCCCATCATGGGAGGGTGCTGATCTTTGGTTGCCTGGTCGATGATGGTATTGTCATTGTCCACATCGTTCAAGTAAGCCGTGCCGGCCGTTTGCGGGCGTGAATCACCGATCAACTGGTTGATCCCAAAGAATGGATTTTCGTTTACGGGAGCAATAATTGGAGAGATCCGATTCTTACCATAAGTTGCGAGAGGTCCGCTCCCGTTCAACACTTGATAAATGAGGTCGAGCGCCTGATGAACTTGCTTTGTCCGTGCTGCATTTAAAAGCTCAGTGAGCACCGCCGACTGTTCGCCGGCGTTCGGATTCGCAGCTTGCACATTTGCTTTCACCGCAAGAATCGCTGCGGTCACTTGTGTGCAATCGACAGCTTTGAGTCCTTCAGAAATGATCGAAAGGTTTTCGACCTCAGATTTGTCATATTTTGCGAGCTGACCAGTCTTCAACTGGTCGAGCGATTGAACCGCTAAGTCAGACGCCGTTTTAAAAACCTTCTTTTGATCGTCTGAAATATTGCAGATGTCTTTGAAGAAGCTCGTGTCGATTCCGTTCACGGCGGCCGTGTCGTAAAGCTTGGTGACCTGGGGATCAGGCGGGTTGCTTGGATCGTTTTTCCAAGCAATTGCATTGAGAATCTTCGTATTGAAGTTATGAGCATCGGTATAAGTTGTTTGGAATTGGTTGAGGTAATCCTTCCAATTTCCGTGAGCCGTATAGGCTTCTGCCAGGACGGTCTCGCGCCATTTTTTACTTTTTTCGTTCAACTCATTGATAAGAGTCGAAATTTTTTCAGTTTTGTCGCTGCAATAGAATGGATACTGATAACCGAGTTGGTAATCCATGACGGTCGGCTCAAAACTGCATTCAGCCGGAAGCGGCTTCGGCGTCCAAATCCACCCTGCTTTTTCAACACGGTCGAGTTCTGAGTAGATGTCGTTGATCTCGCCCGTGATATCTCTACCTTGTCTCCAGCGCTCAAAATTCCATTTGATCGGATGCACAACGTAATCGTTGATTGTAACAAAAATTAAAGCGCCAGCAGCCTGCACTCCAAAACGCACGAGCGGTCCGCCGGGAGCGAAGTTTGCGGCAACTGAAAGAGTGCGAATCGTGAGTGCTGTCACCGCGCGATTGTCGCCAGCGATGAGCGCTCGCGAGGCGAGTTTACCCGCAACCTTGTCGAGTCCTTTTTGCGCAAGACCAGTTGTCGCCGAGAGCGGCAAGTTGACTGCGTAGGCTTGGATGAGCGAAGTGATTGTCATCGAAAGAAGATCGGGCATGTAGTTCACAATCTTACGTGTCGAGACCCAGTCTTTATAAGACTGGCTGCAGGCCACTTTGCTTTTTTGAAGATCGTCGGGTTTCAAGTCGGCGATGAGGCCGTATGCGCAAAGATGAATGTTGGGGTCAGACAAAAACTCATTGAACATTGAGCTCAGTAAGAAGCCGCCGGTCATGGTAAGTGGGCCCATGAGATTTGCAAAACGCATTTGCGCTTTTGATCCAATCGGGCGACCATTTTTTTCGTCAAATTTAATAGTTTTGCCGCGCTTGATTTCGTGGCAAGGATCGTAAGCGAGTCCGAGTCTTACGAGCGAGCTTGTGGTTGCGCGGCTTCCGAGCATAAAGAACGCAAATGAAACGTGACCCATGACGCTCGTGACATTGTGTTGATAGAAATGCTGAAGAGCCGCTGGGTCGCTGTGCATTTGAAGTTGAGCACTCATTGCAAGGCCTGAGTAAAACGCGCCCGCTTCACCGGGAAACTCGTGAGCGACGGCTGCGAACACATTTTGTTTAGATCCGCATTGCTCCTTCAAAGCTTGGAGCGAAAATGCATCACGTTTTGCAAGCTGCTCCGGTGAAGAAGCCGCGAGAGCCGCGTCGCTCGAATCTGCGGACTTGATAACGAAATTGGAACCGTCAGGAAGCTTCGCGGATCCCATGAAATGTGATGAATCTAGCAGCATGATGCGGCCACTTGCCTCACCAGGACTTACGCTGGGAATCGTGCCCTGATTCCCAACAGGGGTTGACCCGGTGTCGGCGTGAGACGCGCTGACGATGAGGCTCGAAGTCAGGGATAAAATGATAGCCGCGGAACGAATCAAAGATTTCATAACTCTTAGTGAGTGCAACAATCGCGACAGGCAGCTGGCAACACTCTGGGACAAATATCCAATCGGTTAAGTAGCCGAACTGGTTAGAGAATTTGACTCAGGACACCTCGTTGAGAAGCGCGAGGCTGACGTTTGTGAAGAACGTTAAAGAGCGCGGAGCGAAGAGCTCCCAAAGTTTGGCAGGCGCATGTCTAAACTTTTGACAGCGAATTACCTAAGTTCACATATTTAAGTTCAACCTATGTTCAAACCTAAATTCAAACCTAAGTTTAAACCTAAGTTTAAAAAGTTAGCCGAAAAAGCTTTGTGATCGACTCGACGGCAACTTCAAAATCAACCGTGTTCAAGAACGGAGCGCAGACGACTCCATGAAAGAGTGCATGCAGTGTTTTTATTTCGGATCCGTTTAAATGTGGAAATTCAGAATTCAACTTCTCTTGGTATTTGCATTCGATTTCGATCAACAGGCGGCGGATAGGACTTTCGCTCTGCATACGCCACTTCTGATAGAAAACGACGATGGACGGATTTTTGATGAACATTTTTCGGGTCTGCAATAGCGATTCTAAGAGTCGACCCGCTTTTAAGAGGTTTCGTCTTTCATTGGTTAAACCATAATACTCTTTGGCCAGGACATTGAGACATTCGTAAAGAATCGCCTCTTTCGATATTCCAAAATGATAGTAAATCAGCGGCCGACTCACACCTGTGATGCGCGCGATATCGGAGACCTTCCACTTGAGATGTCCTTTTGAGACTTCGGCTGCAATTACGCTGTTGAATATTTTTGATCGGACGACTTCGACATTTACCATATCGCTGACTTTAAACTTCTTTGGTATGAACGGAAGCAAGGCCGATAACGGCACAAACGAATGCGACTTTTGTCGAGTCTGCTATCCTCAATCTCTAAACTCCGTTAAGCTTTTGGTTCTGATTGACTGATTTGAGGGGAGTGAAGATGTGTCGGTTTCTCGCTTATAAGGGCCGCAAGGTTTTGCTTGAAGAAGTCCTTTACCTTCCGAAAAACTCGCTGATCAAACAAAGTGCGCAGGCGCATGAATCTGAAGAGCCACTCAATGGTGACGGGTTTGGAGTTGGGTGGTACACGCCCGAAATCACGGCAACCCCGGGACTTTTTGTTTCGGTCCGGCCCGCTTGGAACGATCGCAATCTGCGGTATCTCTGCAAGCATATTCAGACGTCCACTTTCTTTGCGCATGTTCGTGCCGCATCTGAAGGCGAAGTTTCTGAAGCGAACTGCCATCCATTTCAATTCAAACATTTTTTATTTATGCACAATGGCGGCATTGGTGGTTTCGCTCGGATCAAGCGGCAGATGCGACGCCGACTTTCGGATGAGACTTATGACTGGGTTCGTGGCCAGACCGACTCAGAGCATTTGTTCGCTTTATTTTTAGAAAATTTACCGGGGCGCGATGACGTCGGGAATATTCGCAAAACGGCAACGAGCGAGCAAATGGCCGTCGCCCTCGAAGCCACGATTCGTGAGATTCAAGAGATGAAGCAAGCGGCGGGAATCACTGAGGACTGTTATATCAACTGCGCAATCAGTAACGGAGAAAACCTGGTTTCACTTCGTTATGTCTCTAATCCTTCAGAGAAGGCATCGACTCTCTACTATACCGATGGCCAACGTTATGAGTGTGAAGAAGGCGTGTGTCGAATGATTCCGGGGCGTGGTGACTCATCAGTTTTGATCGTCTCTGAAAAGCTCACCGCAAATGCGGCGGATTGGAAAGAAATACCACCCAATCACCTCTGCATTGTCGATGAAAAAATGAAGGTGCGTTTGGCACCAATTGATGATGGTTTTAAAGTCAATGTTCAAGCGGCTGTCTGAGAGGGAGAGATTTTTTCATGAGTGATACGAACGTAATAAAAGCAGAGTCGTCGAATCTTTGGCGCAAATGTTCGACCTGCAAAAAACCAATCGATTTTGGATCAACATATTACGTTTGCAGTGTATCGACCTGCAATGGACTGCGAACGGGATATGTGTTCTGCAAAGTCGGGTGTTGGGAAAGTCACGTTCCGGGTGCAAGACACCGAGATGCCGCGGCGATTGAAAAGCGCGCTCCAACCCGTGAGGCTGCGGCTCGCGAGGCCGAAGCTCAGCTAGCGAAAGACGCCGGAGCAGTGGGCGGCGCGAAGGCTGCGAGTGACTCTCTAGCTCGAGCACCTGTTCGCGTGCTGGCTTCAAGTCCATCCATGATTCCGCGCGCGAGTGGGCCCGGCGGATCGGAAGCCACGGGGCTGAATCCAGCGCTCACCCGTGAGGTACTGGTCATCGCCTCTCGATTGAAAGAATACATTGATGCAAAGTCCGAAGGCTGCAACACATCGCAATCTGTGATGGATGTACTTTCCGATCATCTGCGGCGAGTGTGCGATCGCGGAATTGAAAACGCTCGAGCCGATGGTCGTAAGACTGTGATGGATCGCGATTTTAAATTTCTGAATGAATTTTTGAAAAGCCGTTAGTCGAGAACCATGGCATCGCAAAAGCGACGATACGGTCTATGTCGTGCTAATTTGGCTCCTGATTTGCTATTTTGGCTCCTAAATTGCTATTTTGGCTCCTAAATTGCTAAGAGTAGAGTGAAACAGCAGGTCCTCACTCAGTTGGCATTGAACGGGAGCAAACTTGAAAGCAGCGAAATTTTTACTCGTAGGTTTGGCCTTTTGCCAATTCCCAAGCGGCGCATTTGCAGCCACGCCATTGCCGCTTGCAGAATATGTTCGCGAGCTAAGAGGCGATGCATTTGGGACTCCAAACGCGCGCGACTGGGAAGGCA
Source organism: Bdellovibrionales bacterium (assembly GCA_043758635.1). GTDB lineage: Bacteria > Bdellovibrionota > Bdellovibrionia > Bdellovibrionales > JAMPXM01 > JAYVND01. The sequence continues at coordinate 8,688 of JAYVND010000411.1, read as the reverse complement.
CCTTGCTTTCTCTGCGGGACAAAGCAGCTGAAGGCGACCGTCTCGCGGCAACGGCGCTCGCTGCTGCACCGGCTTATACGTCTTACCAAAATCAGTTAGCAGGACGCAAAGATCTGACGGACGCCGAAGCGCTTCAGCTCTACCAATTGAGCATGCCAATCTTACGAGTCAATATGCCGCCTGATACGGTACCTTTGACTGAGCTCGAAGCGCTTTCGATTCATCTCTACACCGCAAAAACTTATTTAACTCTGAACGACGATATCTATCGCCACAATGGCCGAGCAAAAGATCTTGCGGTCTACGTTGCGACTTTGGATCAAGCTCTCTCGAAACTTCCTACCTACGATGGAATTGTCTTTCACGTGCAAAACATGGGATCTTCGGAGCTTGCACAACAGCGCCTTGGAAAGACGATCAGCTACAAATATTATTTGAGCACAAGCAGCGAACGAATCGGCTGGCAGGGGAATGTGCGAATGATCATTCACACGCGAACAGGTCGCGCGATCGACAAGTACTCGGTGAATCCACAGGAGCACGAAGTTTTAATCTCGCGCGGAGTGACATTGAGTGTGACCAAGGATCCCGTCTTGGCAGCCGGTGTTTATACGATTGAGTATGACGAATTGCCCGGTCGCTAATCAATTGACTTCCCCAATCGAAAGGCGTGTAACGGCTGTTAGGATGCGGTGTCGCCGCGTTCGATTGCGTCTTTGATGGAGCTCATGTTGAGCGAACCGAACCGAGAGAGCCCAGAGAACCCAGCTGAAACTTCAGCGAATTTAAGGAATATAAAATGAAAAATTTGTTGATGATGACGGCAGTAGTAACGGCCTTGATGATTCTCACAACGGGCCTCACTTATGGCACGGTCGCTCGCGCGGATGATGTCGAAGAGATCAAAACTTGCCTCGCTCACTGGGGCAAATCCCCATTCAAAGTTGATTCACCCTTCCGGGTGGTGACGACAAGAGTTAAGGTGATGGGCATTGGTGGCGATGTTGATGAATCTACAAAAACCGACAAGCCAGAGCTCGTCTTGATTCGCCCGGCAGTTGCGGTTATGTCGAAGAGCATTCTGAATCTTCGCAACCCGAATGGTTGGTACTGCATAAAAGGTGAAGTTGCCGTGATGGGTAAAATGGAAATCAACCTGGATTGTCACGCACACTTCACGTCGTCGAAATCGGGAGCGACCGTGATGGGAAGCGATGATAACCAAGTTGGAACGACCGTGATGGGTTCGTCAAATCTCAATCGCGTCGGCGATTGCAAGTAAGTTTTTCCAATGCTCTCTTCCAAATACTTTTCAATGGTCGGTTGAGAAGAATTCGCGTGACCACCGATTTTTTAAGAATCGTGGTCGCGGTTAAGACCCCAGAGTAAAGCGCCGCGCCCACTCCCACGGTCACGATGTCTTGGCCGGTCAGATACAGTCCCTTGATCTTTGTTTGCGGACGCAACGATCTGAGCTTGAACCGAGTCGGTGAGTGTTCAAGTCCATAGATTTCGCCTGCGCTGTAATTCATAAAATGACGAGTCGAAAGCGGTGTCGAGAGCTCGGTCCATACTAAGTGTCCCTCGATTTGCGGAACCTCACGAATCAATGCATTCAACATCCGCTCTTGCATATCATTTTTGAATTCGTTGTACTCGTCGCCGCGTTTTTGCCAGGAACTGTCCTGCCACTTTTCCACCGTGCGATAATCGCAAGCGGCAATCACTTGAATGGTCGCTCGTCCACCGTTGTGTTCATCTCGCTTGGGATCTTTAGCAGACGGGAAAGAGATGTAAACAAGTGCATCCGCAAGTTCGCCGGCCGGGGCCCCGTTGCTTCGGCCCGCTTGAATCACCCGATCGAAATCGTAATCGCCATAAACCCAAATGTTATTTTTGGGAAGCTTGAGTTCGGTATCTGTCGCGCTCAAGCCAACGTAAAGGCAAAAGTGCGCAGTGGATGGCGAGACTTGTTTTTGCAAATCAGTGTCGTCAAAATTTTCGCGATTCTCGGGCGCGAGCAAATGCTCGAACGTGTTTCTGAATCCGGCGTTACTCACAACATTTTTTGCGCGAATGATTTCGCCATTTCGAAGTTCCACACCTTTTACGCGGCTCCGCTCGACGATATTTGCGCGGCTCCGCTCGACGACGATCTGTTTTACGTCGGCTTTCAGTCGGAGCATTCCGCCGTTTTTTTCGAAAACATTGAGAATCGATTCGTGAATTCGCTTGGCGCCACCAATTGGATAGGATGCGCCGTCGATGTAATGTTCAACGACGATCGCGTGAATGCCGAAGCTGCTTTTTTCGGGGGACATTCCGTAATCTCCGCACTGAGCGCAAAGGACCGAAATCAACTTTTCGTTTTGGGTAAAAGTGCGCAGGACTTCCATCGTGGTTTTGGCTGACCAGAACTCAAATTTGCGGCGAAGAAATCGACCGAACAATTGGCTCATCCAAAAGGGCATCGTCTTTTCACCGATGAACCATGCCGCCGAGCGCGAGGTTTCGCGCACAAGGGTGTAATAATCGCGAATTGCGACTTCGTCGTTTGGAAAATGTTTGAGCAGTCCTTGGATTTGATTTTCGATACCCGCCACGTAATCATATCGGTCGCCCTTGATCACAATTCGGTCATAAATAAGATCCATTTGTTCCCAGAGAAGCTTGCCGTCGGTAATATAATCAAATACTTTTTTTAGAATCGAGAACTTCGCAAACATCTGGCCTACGTAGTGAACACCGACATCCCATTCGAAGCCTTTGCGTTTGAAGGTGTGCGTGAATCCGCCAGGAACATTGTGACGCTCCAATATTAAAACTTTTTGTCCCGCTTTCGCTAGAAGACAGCCGGATGTCATTCCACCTAGTCCTGAACCAATGATGATGGTGTCCCAAATGGGGCTTTCTACAGTTCTAGATGAGCCGTTTTTCACAAACTTGGTGCGTGCGTTATCGACTGGATTTTGCGATGTGTCTTCAAATGAATGTTGGGGCGATTCACTCACAGAATTTTCGGGAGTTTGTTCAAACGTCATGAGCGCTCTTTCTTAGAGTTGAAATCCGGCGCGGAAACTGGAAGTCGAATGATTGTAGGTCGAGAGACCTTCGCCGTATCCATTGAAGTATTGGATAAAGATATAGGGGATGGCGCGCTTTTCACCAATCTTAAATCGTAAGCCCACCTCTTCGCTGCCTAAATTCATCTTGTCGCCGAATTTGCCGCCGGGGTGAATGGTTCCGTAAAATTCGATGAGTTTAAAAATGCTCACGTCGTGGACAATGTAAGCCAGAGAGGTCTGCCAAAAACCGAAGTAGCTTCGAAGATCTTGGTTTTCAAAATCGAGTCCGTAGAGTGCTGAGATGCGAGTCGTCCAAAGGAGTGAGACCATGCCGAGCTTGTGGTCCGCGTGAAGCTCGATAAATGTATCATTGTAGGAGCGACGAGACGGTCCACCCTCGCCATTGGACTTATGATCAAAAACGCCAAAATCGAGCGCCGTGAAAAATGCGCTTGAACCAGATGTCCAACGATAGAAGAGAGCGGGGTTGAAATTCACTTCGCGAAATGGGCCTTCACCTTTGAGATTTTGCCAGAACATCACTTGCGTATAGGTCAAAAAAATTCCGAAGTCGTCGAAGGGCTGCTCCTTCACGCTCATTTGAATCTTATGGGAGGGCGGTCCCAAGAGAAGAATATTTCGATCGTATTCGGACAGCCTTAAAATACTTTCGGAATCAATGAGGGCGACGGCGCTCGCCGCGCTTGCATGAAAAATTAGCAGAGCCGCGACGAAACGGTGAAAGCTCAAAGTCTTCGTGATGAATTTCACAAATTACTTTTTGATATCTGATGTCTTCCAGACAACGGTATCTGCCAAAACTTTGCCTTGCGTGTAACCGTCATTCGTAGGGTTGGCATAAACTTTCCCAAGAATGATCGAATATTCTCCCTTGACCACGGTTGGCAAATCGCAAACCACGGTGAAATTTTTCGTCTCCTCAGGTTTCAACGCAAGCGTTTGGCCCTTGGATCCAAAAGTTGGGTATCTGAGAGATCCCTTTACTTCGCCGCGTTTGCAGCTCATGTCGGGAAACATCACGATGAGGCCGTCCGTCGTGCTGAGGTTGCGAAGATTCAAACTGAGATCGAACTTCTTATCTTTATCTTTTACAGACGAAGCCCAAACCGAAATCGCATCTCCGGCTTTGATTTCGTTGTTCTCAAGCTGCTGCGAACTTTTTGCAAAGCCGATTGACGCCGAGAGAGTGAGTGCAATAACTGAAGCGATCGACACTTTTGAGACAACTCTAGAAATGAATGACATTCTGATCAGCTCCTTATTTCTTTACGTCGGAATATTTCCAAACCAGTGACTGCGCAAGGACTGGACCTTGTGTGTAGCCGTCAAGTTTCGGATTGGCGTAAACTTTTCCGAACGTGACGAGGTAGTCGCCTTTAACAATGGCAGGCAAAGTGCAAACCATGTTGAAAGACTTCGCTTGTCCCGGTTTGAGATCAATCGTCCGCTCTCCAGTGTTGAAAAAGGTGTGCTTAAGCGTGCCGACGATGTCGCCACGTTTGCAGCTCATGTCTTGCAACATCACGATGATTCCCTGTTTTTGATCAAGGTTCACGATGTTCAACTGAAGATCGAATTTTTTGCCTTTATCTTTGATCCATGAAGGCCAGACCGAGATCACTCCGTCGACTTTAGCTTCGCTCTGAGCTTTGTCTAATTTGGTGATTCCGTGTCCGCAACTGACAAGGGACGCAACTGCAACAAGAGTCATTGTGAGAAGTGCGAATTTATTTGTGATCATTTATTTGAATCCTTTGAAAAAAGTAAATTTATAACGAGCTCGTTTCAATCGAACTCAACGAGCGGAGGAAGATGTGGCTGAACACTTAAGTTCGGCGGCACGCACAGTGTTGGACGATCAGCCGCGGCCCGGAGCCACTGGGAGTTTCAACTTGAGAGGGGCGAGAGTCGCTCCCGGTTTTTCAATTTGACCTTCGTTAATTGGATCAACAGTCAACGTTACGAGACCTGATCTTGGTTTGTCGGTTCCTAGTTTGAAAATCAAAACCAACTGACGACGTTCGCCGGGTTGAAGTTCGATAAATGCTGGCACATTGAACGCGCCAGTTTTGTGTCCATCGAAATCGAGGTGGAAAGAGCTTTGTTTTACATATATTTCGGTTTTAGAAATGTTCGAAATCCAAACCATCATGTCGACACTGGCGTCTTTATTTTTTACCCATTCCACTTGAAGTTCGGCAGTCGGTTTGGCCGAATCGTTGCGAACAAGTGCGCTGTTTCCTTCGTAAACTTGTTTATTTGAGCAACCAGCTGCAAACAATCCAATGAGGGAGAGGGTAGAAACAAGTTTTGTCGCGTTCTTGGCAAAGCGATTCATATTGGCCCTTTCAGTACGAGTGTCGAAATAATGAGTTCGTGTTCTAGAACTCTGCTACTTTCGGTTTACAAACGTCTTCAGTCAATGCCCGAAATTGTAAACCTTTCGATTGGCCCGCACGCAGGTAAATTTCGAGTGTTTTTAAAAACGGCAGGAGCCGGGCTGGGCGCTGGCGATCATGCAGTAGAATAATTGAACCGGGATTTGTTTGCTCAAGCGAGCGCAATGCGCGAGCTGCAGTGAATGGCAGAGTCGTATCAAAGAATCTCTTGTTCCACAGAATGAGCGGAACTTTAAGGCGTCCGAGCGCCTGATGAAGCTTTGGAGTTCGCACGCCGGCCGGAGGTCGAAAACCAACTGGGAAGATCCCCATACCCTTGAAGATCGCTGTTGAATCTTCGATCCAACTTTGCATTTGCGAACTGCTGGCGAAAAAAGCGCGGTAGCGGTGATCGAGGGAATGATTTCCGATCGAGTGGCCCTCGTCCAAAATTGTTTGCACGAGATCAGGGTGAGCCTTCGCCTTTTCGGCAATTAGAAAAAACGTCGCGTGGCATTGAAGTTTTTTAAGCAACTCAAGGACCGCTGGCGTACCGAGCGCATCTGGTCCGTCATCAAAAGTGAGATAAAGGGAATCAGTGGAATTCGGAATCTGTTTTAAAACCTGAATCCCTGAGCTCAATCATGGCTCCATTTAAAACTTGATTCGGCTTGGTTGGAGCGAGCCATCTCGAATTCATTGAGCGTCGGTGCCGTACATTTCGAAACATGCCTCAAAACTGACTTTTTCATTTCATCGCGAAGCCGCTCAATTGCCGGCGATTCCGAGTAGCAAGTGTCGCTGTACGTCGGAAAGTCAGCTTTCAGTTTGCGACGGCAGAAAACATCGTGGATCGTCCCGAGGCTTCGAAGGCCTTCGCGCATTAGGGCTTCGTTCGAAGTCACGAGCACGCTCATCGACATGTCGACTGATTTCCTCCCAGGTTCATTCTCGACGGAGGCAAGGTCGGTGAGAAATGTTTCGACGAAAGTCACAATGACGAAATCTGCCTGCCTTTGTTGAAGAAGCAAGTTTGCTGCTTCTAAGCTGTGTTCGAACGAAAATAATCCATGACTGACCGTGATCACAGGGCCCGTCAGATGAAAGTGAATGCTCGCAAATCCTGAAGTTGAATTGTGCAAACTGTTTTGAAAAAGAAGAGGCCGAGCTGCACCCGTGTCGGCAAAAGTTTTTAGAAAATCTTTGGTTGTCTCAAGTTCTCCGAATGCTGAACCTAGAACGAGCGCAAAGCGACTCGCATTCTCTTGCAAAATCGTCGACGTCTTGGGATCGGCATTGCAGGCGTTGGCAATGGATGCACATGCGAGCGTCATGGCTCGGGTGGCTTTGCGGAAGCTGGGCATCATGCGAAAGGCCTCAAGCTGCGCCGGCATTGCCTCGCCGAAGTTTAAAATTTCAATCTTCATAACTGGACCAACTTATCGTGAGCCGGGGGTGCGACGGAAACATTTGCCGAGTTGATCTGAATCGAATCTGGCGCGCTGAAGATGATCGCTGCATTTGCGCCGCCGAATCCAAGCGTCAGTTTGAGAATATGTCGAAGCTCTTTAAGTTGGTTCGTGCGTGCAACCTTCACTTTGATAGCTGTGTCAGGATTGACCAAGCCGTAAGTTGCGAGGATCTCATTCCGTTTTAGAGCTTCGATGCATAAAACAGATTCCACTGCGCCTGAGGCTCCAAGACTGTGGCCATGAATTCCTTTGGTGGAAGTCACAAGCGGACCATCTTCACCGAAGACGGAAAAAATTGCCGAGCCTTCGGCAGAGTCGTTGTGCGGAGAGCCTGTGCCATGCGCATGAATCCAGGAAATATCATTTGGCTGTAAACCGGATAAGTTGAGTGCAAGAAGGATGGCGTCGCGGCAGCCACGGCCGTTGGGTTCGGGTGCTGTCATGTGATAGCTATCGGTTGTGAGCCCGAGGCCAGAGATACGAGCGAGCGCGCGCTGCTGAAGATCGGTCTTCTGGTTGTCGCCTGCGGATTCACCTTCGAGGCAGAGCGCAGCAGAACCCTCAGAGAGGTTGATGCCCTTTCGTTCTGCGTCGAATGGCTTTGCCGATTGTTGAGAGAGAAGCTGGAGACTCTTAAAACCCTCGAGAGTTAACGTACACAAGACTTCGGTACCAACCACGAGGCAGCGCTTCACTCGCCGCTGCGAAATCCACTCCGCGCCGAGCGCCAACGCCTGGGTTGCTGCCGTGCAAGCTGTCGACGTGATAAAGCTCCTTCCAGAAAAATCCAATCGATCGGAGATGGAATCGAGCAAGGTGCCGAGAGGTTGATGGGCAAAAACGCGATCGAACTCCTCTCGCTTGATCTCTTTTTTAAGATATGCGATCAGCGCTTTGTCCCAAATGGGAATTTGACCAGTTGTCGTCGCAAAGATCAGGCCGTCTTCGCTCTCGAGCTTTTTCCAGCCGGCCGCGTTCATGGCATGAGCAATGGCTAGAAGCGAAAATACGAGAGCAGAATTTTGTTCGGAATCGGCACTCAAATCGGCACGGAGGGATTCTGCGAGATTTGGAAATGAGTCCAGGATCGAGAGATCGAGAGATTTGAAGTCGACCGGCCCGATGCCGTTCACGATTCCTGATTTTCCGCTATGGGCGCTTTCCCAGAGGGCATCGGAGTTTTGACCCGCGCAAGAAATCACACCGGTGCCAGTCACGTAGACGCGAGAAGTCAACCCTGCTGGCGCTGCACTCATCGTTCAGCTCGCGCTTCTTAGAGATTGAACATAGTTTGCAATTTTACCGATGGAACGGAAATGCTCTTTAGCAACTTCGGCGTCGCCCACTTTGATGCCAAAATGATGTTCGATCGCCACGACCACTTCGAGAATGTCGATGGAGTCGAGTTCGAGGCCACCTTCGCGAAGCGACGTCTCCGCAGTGATTGAGTTTGCAGGAAGATGGTGGAGGTTCACCGCATTGATGATCACGTCAGCCACTTCTTTTACTATGACCACGTTAGCACCTGCTGTTTTTTGAACATTGTCCTGACCCTGCATAGAATCCAATTCTGACGAGCGGTTCGTCGCAAATCTTGCTCAATTTTTTAAGACTATATTCAAATTGAAATAAAGGAGCAACTAGGTAATCATCTTGCCCTGATTCAAGCCAGGATCACGGGTTTCCGCAATGCGCTGTTTCGTATTCGAACGGGCTAACTAAGCTGAGAAAGCACGGATAAAGACCTGATCG
>JAYVND010000410.1:0-5029 GCA_043758635.1 Bdellovibrionales bacterium | reverse complement strand
TTCAGCAAGTTGATCAGGTTAATCCGACATTGGTGCTTTGGATAAACTAATATAGTTTGCTTCCAACTCATCTTTAGAATTCGCACGGCGAACAGACTTCAGTTAGCAAATCCAAAAATCTGTGCGTACTTATGCTCATCGCTGGGGCAACTCGATCGCATACAGACGGTTGCCGTGATGCAATATTGCGAAACCACGCTTGTACCTCCGTCACAGAGTTGCAGAAAATTTGCCGCTACTGGAGGAGTGATTGTATTGACCTGGCCGCCGAGAGCAGCGACTGGCGGAAGATCTTTTTGGTCTGCGTTTGCCACAGGTTCCCAGCCACTGAGCAGGGTGGTTAAGCTTAAGAAATCAAAAAGGTGCACTTTGCTTTTTCGAGCCGAGGACGAATCGCCATTTCTTGAAATCATCCATTTATCGCTCGGCAGGTTGGCAATGCTTTTTTTTGATTTGAATTTATCCAACTCTACGATCACGCGATTTTTGTTGAAACCTTCGTTGAAGGTAAAGCCCCCTGGGGGCGCCTCTATCGAGCAGATAAGTGTATTTGCACTTAAATTGGTCCGAGGGTCCTGCACGCAACTCGCCGTCTTTTGCGGCGACAAGCACATTGCCACAGTCGACGGAGTCATAAAATAAACTAAACCAGTTGGGCAAGTCGTTATTAGAGGACTTGGAGTTCCAGGTTGCGACATGTAGGCATCAAAACCTTGACGAAAGTTCACCCCAATTTGTTCAAGTACAATCATTGCGGCAATTCTCTCTCGCAACTCCGCTCGCTTGCCTGTCGCACTATTCGTCGAGATTGACGCGTAATAGCCGAGTGTGATCAGCACCACAGCAACAATTAGGACCATCAAGAGAAAAGCGACTCCCGACTCATTCTTAAGAGGATGCAGGATTTTCAATTTGAACTCGCTTTACTTAGATTGTGCAATGGAAAGGAGTATATCTTCCCGAGGGGTCGGAAGGGTGTCGTGCCACCAGCTGGAAACACAAAAATTGGATTATCGCGGAATACTACTGTCACCGCTTTGATAACATCATGGAAATTTCGGTGGGGGATCGAAGCACACGGAGAAGCATTGAATGCACCAACGCTCGGATTCGGACACCAAACTTTTTTCCCATCTCCTGGTTCAAAATATCTGACGACATAGCGCACGTCGACCGACGTCAATACGTCGCCCACGGCGATGGGCGAGCCAGTTGTATTGAGAGTTTTTGGATTTTGAACTTGAAATTCGACCAAGTCACCGATGTACGGGACTGAATAAGAGGGTCCAACCGAGTTAGAAGTGGTCGAAGTTGCGAAAAATAGAACCCCGCTTGTTGTCGCCGTTGGCTGGATAAAATAAATGCCAGTCGGATTGAACGCACCTTGCCTCAGGCCGGCGATAACATCTCCGCCAACTTCACGCTGGAACAATGCGACCGCACTTGCCGTTGCCGGGTTCCCGGGGTCATTTGAGTCGTAGCTCCGCAGCTGGCCATTCGCCGGGCTGGTGCCATCGAGACTGGAGTTGCCATTATATACTAAGTCGACTGCCGCGCCAAGATAGGTGCGCAAATAGAGCTCGGCCATTGTCGCCGAAATCTCAGCTTCATTTCGATCGATGCCCGCCAAGCTATCCTGATTGGTTCGGAAAAGCATTGAAGAAGCAATCAACATCGCAATGCCAGAAACTGCGACGGCAACCAATGTCTCCAAAAGCGTAAAACCAATTTCGTTTATACCAAAAGACGCCGCCCATACGCCACTGACTGGCGAAGTCATTTTGAGAATTGGTTCATTTTGAGAAAGTGGGGTTGGTTTCATTCGTTATAATCAGGATAACACAAACGAATCGGGATTCGTGCACCTCTCTCCCACTTCTCATCTTGAAACAGCCTAAAGTCCGAAAATTTTTGAAGATTGGGCTCTAGCATCCATCTTGACAACACCCGATCATTTTAGGATTTTAGTGCAATGAATTCGGGACAAAATCCTAAGCTTGACCTCTCGATCGTTATTCCAAGCGCAGGTAAACCTGAAAGACTCCTTTCCTGCCTCAACGCAATTTCTGCACAATCGGTCGACTCTCCCGCATTCGAAGTCATTGTGGGGGTATCAAAATCTTGTCCGGATGAAATCAAAAATCTGATTCTCAACTCGGGCATTGCGCGAATTCGGATCGAGTGTTGCGGGGATGGATCGGTGAACGCTCTACGAAACTGTGCCGCAAGGCATGCAACTGGAGAATGGATTTTATTTCTCGACGACGATTGCCTCTTGTCTTCCGCAAACTCGATCATCGATCGTGTCGCCCGCCATAAGTCGGCAAGAAATCGAAAAACTGTATTCTGCGGGGGTTACGCGAGCGAACTCGAACTTGGCATTTTCGGGAAGTCTTACAATCTCATTGCGTCACATTGGGCAATCGCTAAAAATTTAAATGGGCACTTCCGATTTTTAGCCGGAAATTTCTCGATTTTTCGAGAGGCATTTCAAGCCTCCGGGTTTGACGAATCACTCACAGATGGCGGCGAAGAGGTAGAGCTTGCTTCGCGACTCATTCAAAGAGGGGCTCGAATCGAATTTGTGAAGGCTCTGGATGTCGTGCATCGGTCTGACCATAATTGTCGAAGCTTCTTTCGGAGAGCATGGGAACATGGTGAAGCTCCCCGGCCGCGGGATGCCATGCTCCCGCATTCCAAGGCAGCAGTTTTTTCAGGCATTCACCTTTTTCGTGCCTGTGCCTCAGAGCCGATCATCGCGGTCGTATCTTCGCTTTACCTGCTCACGACAAATGTCAGCCGCATGAGTGCCCGTATCCGCCGAACATTTCGACTCACCGAGCTGAGGTGAGATGAAATGAGAGCTAACACCGCGCGTTTGCTCTTGTGAGTCTAATTTTGTAATTGGCCCCGCTCTAGACTAACGGCTAATCTCCAGCCTATGGCGCAACGGCAAAACCTTAATAATTTGAATAGTCTCACACCCGGTTCAGCTATTCCCTCGCCCATTGACTTCAGGCATCTGAAGGCGCAGCCTAAGCTATATTTTTTGCCACTCAACACATCTTGTTTATTGAACTGTGAATTCTGCAAAGACATCGGATGCCGGAATCATTACGATCGAAGTTTCGAAGATTTCTCACGAGCAATCAAACGAGCGAAATCGTGCGGCTCGACCGGCATTCTTTTCCCCGCACATATTTTATGGCATCCTCTCCGGGATGACATCATCAAGTACTGTCTATCATTTAAGCTGACGTTATCCGTCCAAATTCCATATCGTTTATTGAATCATGCTCTGAGAGCAATTCTCGAAACCTGGATACGAGACGGTCACTCAATCAATCTCCTACTTTCCGATGGAAAATCCATTGATCGCGCCGACTCAATTCTGGATCACCTCGACCAACTCTATTTTACGTGGGTCTGCAAACGAGGAGATAATCTTTCGAGATCTATCCCGGCGCTGCACTCCAAGATCCGCGAGAAGCTCTATTTCTACTTTCCGCTTCGCAATAAGTTTGGCGATGGAAATATGAGTGCGGCGCTTATCAGACGACAGCTGCTTAATCTAAAAGAGATGCTTCCGGAATTTAAAGTTCGTGCGCCACTGGGCATCGAAATTTGGAACAACCGAATAGATCCAGAACTCTGCCTGGAGCCCATCGAACAGATAGCGGCAGAATGCCGCTCACCGAACCCACAGATCTTAGTTTCCGTTGTCATCCCGACCTATAACAATTGCGCATATCTCATGCAAACCTTGGGTCACCTTGTCGAACAGAACATTGGCAATGATCTATTCGAGATTGTCGTCGTCGATGATGGGAGTACCGACAACACGCATCTTAACGTTTTAAAGTTTATTAAAAATTCGCAGAGTTCTCTCAATTGCAAATACATCTATTTCCCTCGGAACAAACCCCGCCAAATGGGCGACCGAAATTTTCGAGCTGGCGTCGCTCGAAACCTCGGAGTTAAGAACGCGGGTGGCAAAATCCTTTGTTTCCTCGACTCTGATATAATAACGCCGAAAGATTTTCTGAAGGACCTCGCAGAGAAGCATGAATCATTCGATGTTGTTCAGTGCGTAAGATTGAATTTGCACGAGTCTGCATCTGGCTCTGATGTTAAATTCGAAAACATCTTACCAGAGAGGGACACCTTTTTTACGGATGGAAGGTATTGGGAAACTTTTTTTGAAGTCAGCGATTGGCAATCACTTCCGTTTTACTGGAAGTACACTTGCACCTACGGACTCTCGATGAAGAAAGAGCTCTTTGAATCAATGGGCTGGCTCAAGCGCACCTTCATTTACTACGGCTTTGAGGACACAGAGCTCGGATACAGACTGGCCAATGCCGGCTGTTCATTTCACCTCAATAAGAAGATCGTCTACCACCTTTTTCATGGAAATGTTCGGTCAGAATATTCAAACCAAGACTGGCAGCGCCATCTTTTACTTAGCAAAACCGCGCGAATTTTCTATCATCAGGTCCTAGACATCGAAGTTTTTGAACACTTTCGAATATTCCTGGATGAGGGTTTAGGGTTCATTTCGAATTTTTTCGAGCAACTTTATCTAATTAAATTCCCATTTAAGCCAAAACTTACCAATGCAAGTTATGAAACAAATTAAGAAGTCTCTGTTACTCCGACTTGTTCCTTTCTGTGACTACCGTTGCCGCATCTGTACGAGTCTTGGTTGCACAAGTCACTCCATGCTAACCATTGATGAAATTCAGACTGCGGCTGACATTGCGTTCAATGAAGATATAAATGTGTGGATTGTCCCCGCGAATGTTGTCTATTTTCCTCACTTCGAAAATTTACGATCTGCGGCTGCCGGAAAATCGATTCAAATAAAAATTGCGATTTCGATGGATTTCTTTAGCGAGGAGATTTTAAACCTCCTTGAAGACCATTTGGACAGTGATGGAGCGGTGGAATTTCTCGTTGAATCAAAAATGACTGACAAAAATATTGCTCATTTGCGCCGACTTTTCCGTCTCCACAGTTTTAGAGTCGG
>JAYVND010000409.1:0-14931 GCA_043758635.1 Bdellovibrionales bacterium | reverse complement strand
AACTACCCGAACTGGGTGAAACGCGCTTACGAGAGTGGCTACCCGTTTGAGAATCATTCGTGGACTCATCCCGATTTGAACCGTATGAGCTCAGCCGTTCGTCATCACGAAGTTGTAGATGCTAACGTGCGATTAACCAGCGAGTATCGCAAAGTGGATCCTAACTACGTGATTCGATTTTTCCGTTGCCCCTACGGATCTTGTTTTGCTCCAAAAGTTCCAGAGGTTCGTCAGCTCATCGCAAACTTAGGCGAAGTGCATGTTTACTGGCGCATCGACAGTCTCGACTGGAAACTCTTAAACGGTCAGAAGACAGCCGCACTTGTTGAGAAGCAGATGCAGCTTTTAAATCACGGTGTGATCTTGATGCACGACATCCATCCGCCAACGATTGACGCGGTGAAGATCATTCTTCCTTGGATGAAAGATCAAAACGACAAGCACGGCGCGCACTATAAAATGGTGACGATCCCTGAGGCCGTCGATATGGTGAATGGCAAGACTCATTGAGCCGATATCTCAAGGCACTGCAAATTCAGCGGTGCCTCTATGATTCGGCTCACGACACGATAGGAACGAGCCGTGGCAGATAGCGCAATTTCCCCAACGCGGGCGCAGAATTATCCTGAATGGTATCAAGAAGTGATCAAAGCCGCAGACCTCGCAGAGAATTCTCCGGTGCGTGGTTGCATGGTGATCAAGCCTTGGGGCTACGCAATTTGGGAAAACATGCAGTCGGTACTTGACGGAATGTTCAAGGCGACGGGCCACACCAACGCCTACTTTCCGCTCCTTATTCCGTTGAGCTTTTTAGAAAAAGAAGCAGCCCACGTCGACGGTTTCGCGAAAGAATGCGCGGTTGTCACGCATCACCGTTTGAAAGCAGGGCCTGACGGAAAACTTCGGCCAGACCCGGGGTCGCAATTGGAAGAACCACTGATCATTCGTCCAACAAGCGAAACGATCATTGGCCACATGTTTGCGAAGTGGGTAAAATCGTATCGTGATCTCCCCCTCCTCATCAATCAATGGTGCAATGTCATGCGCTGGGAAATGCGCACACGCATGTTCTTGCGCACGTCAGAATTTTTATGGCAAGAAGGCCATACCGTTCATTCGACAGCTGCCGAAGCAGTTGAAGAGACACTTCGCATGCTCGGCATATACGCCGACTTTGCCGAAAATTACTTGGCGATTCCGGTCATCAAGGGCAAGAAAACTCCCGACGAGCGCTTTCCGGGAGCGGTGGATACGTACACAATCGAGGCGATGATGCAGGATCGCAAGGCCCTTCAAGCGGGCACTTCACATTTCTTGGGACAAAATTTTGCGAAAGCTTCTGACATTAAATTCTTGAGCAAAGAGGGCGTGCAAGAGGTTGCTTGGACCACATCCTGGGGAGTGTCGACTCGCATGATCGGTGGCCTGATTATGTCGCACTCAGATGACAACGGCTTGGTGCTCCCTCCGCAAATCGCGCCACAGCAGGTGATCTTGCTGCCGATTTACCGTGACGACAAAGACCGTGACGAAGTTGTGGAATACGTTCGAGCACTTGCAAAAGACATTCAGAAGTTGAGCTACGGTGGCCGGCCACTTCGCGTGAAATGCGACGAGCGCGACATGCGCGGGGGCGACAAGGCATGGCAGGCGATCAAGCAAGGCGTTCCAATCCGGGTCGAGGTGGGTCCGCGCGATATCGCGAAGGGAGAGGTATTTGTAGGCCGTCGAGATAAGGGACCAAAAGAAAAGTCGAGCATCGTGCGCGATGTTTTCGTTGCGGGCTTGCCAGCCATGTTGGAAGAGATGCAGTTGGGTTTACTCGAGCGTGCAAAAGCCTTCCGCGACTTAAGCATTCATAAAATTGAAACGCTCCAGGAATTCGAAAAGTTCTTTAGCGGTGGTGATGATGTAACCGGCGGATTTGCGTCGGTTCATTGGAATGAAGCAGCGATTGCTCACGAGATTTTGGCAAAACTCAAAGTGACACCTCGATGCATACCACTCGATTGGGCTCCAGAGATTGGCAAATGCATCTTCACGGACCTTCCATCCGAGCGGCGCGTGGTTTTCGCTAAGTCGTATTGATTTAGTTTGATGATTTTCTTAATGACTTCGCTTACTTATTCTATTTAACGACTTTATAACGAAGTCACATCTGAAAAGCGTGAATCGATTTGGCCCCACCTTTGAACGCAGGGCCAAATTTTAAATAAGTTCTTAATCAAGACGGCGGTGCCACCTCCGCTTTTAACTTCTGAATAACTTCGTTTGCCGCGCATTGGATCTTTCGATCGCGAAACTCGAGCTGCCAGACTTCACGTGCGAGGTCTCTGGCACCCACCACAATTTTACAAACTGGTCTTAAGCGGTGAGCTTTCTCAATGCGTTTGGCGAGACTTCCTTGCGAAAACTCAACGTGCACCCCGATATCCGCCTCAAGCATTCGGGCTTCGAGCTCTCGGCAGGCTGGTAGATCCTTTTCATTTACTGGAACAATTGCGACCGCAACCGGCGCAAGCCAAGCGGGAAGGCGACCCTCAAAGTATTCAAGTAGGAGAGCAATAAAACGCTCGTGGCTTCCGAGTGGCGCTCGGTGAATGATCCAAGGGATCTCCATTGAACCATCTTGCGCCGCAAATCTAAGGCCAAAACTCTCGCCCGACAAAAAATCGAGCTGAATGCTCGAGATGGATTCTTCTTTCGAGCCCATCTGCATTTGGATGTCGATCTTTGGTCCATAGAATGCGGCTTCGCCCTTTTCTTCAACAAAATCGAGACCGTGCTCGATCAAAGCTTGGCGTAAAACATTCTCGGCCTCGTTCCATTTCTTGCTGTCACCTTCAAAATCTTTCGGGCGATGAGGATCGCGAAGCGAGAGTCGGTAGCGATAACCTTTGAGACCTAAAAGTCGATACACCTCTTCGTGAAGTTTAAGCACTTGAGAAATCTCGTGACCCGCACTGGCGCGCGCTACGTAAATGTGCCCATCGTTTTGGCAAAGACCCCGCACCCGACTCAAACCCTTGAGGGATCCGCTTTTTTCAAAACGGTAAACCTGTCCGTATTCAGCTAAGCGGAGCGGCAACTCGCGGTAGCTACGCGGCTGACCCGCAAAAATCATATGGTGGTGCGGGCAATTCATCGGTCGTAAAAAGTAGGACTGACTGGCATCTGCCGCATTCGCTCGAAATTCATAAGACGCGCTCGCGTTTTGCTTTAAAGCCGCCGCTAGTGGTAGAGGGCCCGCTGGCGCGACCTCGCTCGGCGGCACCATTTCGGGAAACATATCTTCTCGGTAGTGCTTAAGATGACCAGATAATTCATAGAGTTTTGCTTTTGCGATGTGAGGGCTACTCACTCGCCGGTAACCGGCCTTTCGCTCCAAGTTTTTAATAAACTGTTCGAGTTTGTCTCGGATGGCGCAGCCGTTAGGAAGCCAGAGAGGCAACCCCGCACCGATGTTGTCATTCATGCAATAGAGGGCCATATCCTCCGCCAATTGGCGGTGATCAACTGAGTTCGACATTTAAAAATCCTTTAAATTAATTTGATAGAGTCACGGGCAACTGCGGGATCGATTGAGCCCGTGCGATCGTGATTGTTTTTTTAAATTCAACGAGAGCTTCAGAGCGAGCCAAAACTTCGGCAGCGGATCCAAGCGGTGTGCTCGAAAAATTTCAACAAGCGGCGTTGCTATTTTGTAATTGCCCCGAACGAATCGGGACGAAAGATATAAAACCCTTAACGGGTCGAGCGGGTGTTGCGCGTGGATCGGCGAACTGGCTGGCGCGTCGGTGGTTGATCAGGCTTGATGCGCACAGGAACCATCTTTTTGTTCCGTTGTGAGACAATGATCTCAGCGCCCAATACGGCAATCAGCCCAGCGAGGACTGCAACCGATTGAACATTAAGATGGAGTGCGTGAGCGAGAATCATCATGTGTTTACTATCGTCCACCGGAACTGAAAGGTAAATACGATATCTTTCTTGGGTGTCGATAAGGCGCGCTTATCAAAGATGATAAGGTTCCGGAAGCATTGTGGAATTGGCGTTTACTAGAAGAAACTGCGACTTGTGATTTTTTACGAAAGCCACACTCGACCGTCGGGGAGAGAGAGATACTGACCTTTGAGCATTTGGCAGGCTGCACGCGCGAAGTCACTTCGATGTAACCGCTGATAAATCATGCGGGCACTGGGTGGCGACCACGTGCCCTTGCTTTTCGTTCAACATCTTGTCTGCGTGAAATCAGCTTTGAGGATCAACCCAGTTGAGCTTCGATTGCCGTTACGAGCGTCGGATCATCGGGAGTTAAGTCTGGCGCAAAGCGCGCCACAACGTGGCCTCTGCGGTCGACTAAGAACTTCTCAAAGTTCCACATGATCTCGTCTTCGGCACCGAGAGTGACTCCGTGTTTGATCAAATTGTCTTTGAGTTTTCCGTTTGGCGCTTGCTGTGCTTTAGGCTGCGAAGCTGTCAAAAATTTGTAGAGTGGGTGCTGGCCTTCACCTTTGACCACGATCTTCGAGTACATCGGGAACTTCACACCGAAATTGGTCGTGCAGAATTCCTTGATCTCCGCTTCGGTGCCTGGTTCTTGCGCGCCAAACTCATTTGCCGGAAATCCGAGTACACGAAAGCCGCGGCCTTTGAAACGTTCAAAAAGTTTTTCGAGTGCAGAGTATTGCGGAGTGAGTCCGCACTTCGATGCCACGTTCACGATCAAAAGAACGTCGCCTTTGAATTCAGCAAGTGTGGTCGGTGTGTGGTCGATTTTTTGAACTTTAAAGTCGTAAACATCCATCGGCATATGCGAATCTCCATAGAGTTGGGGCGATGTCGTCGATTCAACCAAACATCTCAAAGAGAAACTGGATCGAAGACTCAAATGCTATGGCCAAATGCCATGGCAAAATTCAGGGCATCGCTCGGGGAGCGGTTTTGATTATACCCATCCAAAAGCGAGAAGCCAGTTGAATTGAAGGGGCAATAGGGAAAAGCATCAAACATTTCGAGCGAGGCGGTGCTCGTAACGATTGACTACCCGCTATGACTGACGGTCAGTTGGCAATCGTTGCCAGGCAGAGGTGATGCAGATTTACGAGATGGGAATTTCGATCTGTGAAATTTCGTTGCGAGTCGAAGAACTCAGTCTGTTTTCGTCAGGATCGGTCGGAAAATCTGAAGGCTTCTCAATGCCGCATCAGGAGCTCACTCAATTTTTGTCGAATCATCGTTAGGTGACAGCTTTTTAGGAGTTTTGCTTTGGCGAAGGACGCTGAGCATAATTCCAGACAGGCCCACCGTGAAAAAAATGGCATTGAGCCAGTCATGGTGGTTCATCTGATAAAAGCCATATCCGACAAAAATACAGGTCGCCGAGAGCCCTAGACTCAGCAGACTGCGCCTCAGCTTTGAAGGCGGTTTCGCGAGCAGTTCGGCTTCTGCATTTGGCAATTGTTCGCTATGATCAGTCATCAGGCTGTGCTACCAGTACGCCATGTTAAATGCAACTTCGGCAACTTCCGCAACTTCTAAGTCCTCTCGCGATTCCTCCCATATCACTGGCAGCGGGAGCACTCGAAAATTTAAGCGTCGTGACCCCAAAAATAAGGGGAGAAACGACGCGAGCGAATCACCCGCGGAGCGCCAAGCAAGCGAGCTTAAAGAGCTTTGGCCAGGGGAGTCGATGGAGCTTTTGAAGTCGCTCCACATCTTAACCCGCGAGGGTAAACTCAACCAAGATTCGCGCCGTAAATTAAAACAGGTGCAGCATCTCGTTCGCATGATTACGCCTCATCTCGAAGGTATGCAGACCGTCGCTGATCTCGGCGCCGGCAAATCCTATCTCGGATTTATGCTCTACGATCTTTGGTTGCGTGAGCGTCAAGATACGCGTCTCTTCGCTATCGAGCAGCGTGAAGAATTGATTGCGGCTTGCAAACTCGTCGCCAGCCGCTCGAAGTTCAATCGCATTCAATTTGTTCATTCATCGATCCGAGAAGCCAATCTCCATGTCGATTTGCCCGCGCAAATCGACGCGGTGACCGCGCTTCACGCCTGTGACACCGCGACCGATGAAGCCATCGTTTTTGCAATCGAAAAACAAGCCAAGTTTATTGCGCTCGTTCCGTGCTGTCAGGCAGAAGTCGCGCGAATTTTAGATGAGCCCTCGGCTCCCAAAGGCGATATTCAAAATCTCTGGCGACACGGAATTCACCGTCGCGAATTTGGTTCGCATTTGACCAACGTGATCCGTGCGCTTTACCTCGAGGCCCATGGTTACAAAGTTCGCGTGACTGAGCTGATAGGTTGGGAGCACTCGATGAAGAATGAACTCATCACGGCAGAGAAGTTTCAGCGTGGCAATCGCCAGGCAAAAAAACAACTGGACGATCTGCTCGCAAGATTTCCGGTGCAAATGAAGCTTTTTGAAATGCGCCCGCTCGTGCAGGACACCGCTGCGGCGAGTAGCGACGAGTCGGTAGTTTAAACTTGAATTAAAAACGATTTTAATATTGGCGCGTGATCGGGGAGCTCGTGGTCCAAACTCGATAAGATCGAGTGGATTTCGAGCTCTTTTAATTTGTCAGCTGAGTTCGAGCGGACCTTACCGTGAGCCTTTTGAATCACGCGGCGAATGTCGTCGATGTAAAGAAGCTCAGAGTTCGTTGAAAACAGCAGCGATCCCCCGGGGTTGAGCGAGAGCATGCACTTCTCAATCAAATTCTCGAGCACGTGCTCAATTTTGAAAATCCCGTTCTCGCCCCTCGAGAAAGACGGCGGATCGCAAATCACAATATCAAACTTTTGGTTTTTGTTCAGGCACTGGTCTAAAAACGTGATCGAATCTCGGCAGTAAAATCGATGGCTTCCGAACGAAATTTTGTTGAGCTCAAAATTTCTTTTTCCCCAATTCAGAACATTTTTGTTGGTATCGACAGATGTGATTTGAGCGGCACCGCCGAGTGCCGCTGCCGCGCTGAAACCGCAAGTATATGAAAACAAATTCAAAACAGTTTTTAGTTCCGAATTTTTGCGAGTCCATTCACGCTGAAGTCGTTGATCTAAAAACAGGCCAAACGATTGACCTGAGTCCGAACGGATTTCGAACTGAATCGAGCCTTCGCTTGCGGCCCATATTTGGGCATCAGGGTGCATCAATGACGGATCGGCTGGATCAATCAACAGCTGAGTTTTATTGAGAGGATCCTTTCCGCGGTTGTGCATGAGGCGAACGAAAATTTTGCGGCCGTAGCTTTTAGCAAATGTCGCAAAACGCGCACGATCTTGATCAGTCCAACGCTCACTGTACCAAGAGAGCAGAAGCGATTCACCGAATTGATCGAGCGAATAACCTAAGTCTTCTTTATCGTTTTTATTGTGCATGAGGCGGACGCATTGATCAGTTTTGTCTTTTGCGAGAAAGAGCCTTTGGCGGCGATCGACTTCGTGGAAGACGCGCGCGAGTTTTGAGTCTTCCAAAATTTTTAGGTCATCGAAATAGACTGGCGGCGCCGACGTGATAACAACGCCATTCGGAAATTCAATCTTGTGATTGTGAAGACAAAGAAATGGGTAAGCAGCCCCGTTGTACTTTACATCGCCCAAGAGCGAAATGCCGCCAGCTTGGGCGTGGATGCGAATTTGATGGTTACGACCGGTGAATGGATGGGCCTGCCATTTAGAGAAGCGTGGCGAGGCCTCAAGAAGCTTGAATTCAGTCTTCGCCT
The DNA here is from genome assembly GCA_043758635.1 of Bdellovibrionales bacterium. GTDB lineage: Bacteria > Bdellovibrionota > Bdellovibrionia > Bdellovibrionales > JAMPXM01 > JAYVND01. The sequence continues at coordinate 7,195 of JAYVND010000409.1, read as the reverse complement.
CAAGCTCACGGCCTTTGTGAGTGATCACCTGATCAATCACAAACCCTTTTTGAGACGACTTCCCACACGTAATAAACCAATAAGTCTTCTTAACAAGGCGATCAAAGAAAAAGGCGGCATATTTTTTTGCCGATTCTCCACTTTTACCAAAAATAATGACACCCGAAGTGGTTTGATCGAGGCGGTGAATGATGTGCAACTTGGTTGCAGTTTGTTTCTCAAGAATTTCGATCAGTCCATCCTGAACGTAATCAGTTTGACCGAGCTTTGCATCGTTGGTGTGGGTGTTGACTCCGTAAGGCTTGTCAAAAGCGATAATGTCTTCGTTTTCGTACAAGACATTTAAAAGAGGATCCGGAAGCCTGAGGAATTTCATTCATTTACCTTGATATGTAGAACCTCGGTATAGAGGGCTGGACTTTCGTTGTCGAGCGAAAACGGCATAGGCAAATCACTCGGAGGAACGTGCTCTGCCTCTGCCGAAAACAGCACGTCGAGATCATGGAATAAGTTCAAAAATTTGTCGTCTTGATTGGCATTATGAGATCTGCACCAACACGTGACGGAGGTCCCCTTCCATCCTGGACTTTTGAATCTGCGGGGGCATCCGCAATCTCCATGAGCAATGTCGCGGTCTATTCATTCCCGCATTTTACATCGGACTCATGGCAGTGGACCGCATTGGTCGCATCGCTGCATCTTTTGAGTGCCTCTGCGGTGGCGGCAGTCTTTGTTGATCCGGTCGCCACGAGTGTTTTGCCGAAAGATTGAATTGAGCAGGTCCATGGACCCGAACTGCGCGAGTCGTTATTCCGAATCGCCAATTGAAACACTTGATCTTGCAGCTGAGTCACTGCTTTTTCAAGTTGCCACACGCGGCGGCGAAGCTCCTCATTCGAATAACCATCGTAGTCTTTTCCGACTTCGATGCGGATCGGAACAATCGCGTCTGCGTGAGCCATATAAAATGGATTTAAGATGAGTGCACAGATAGCTATGATAAGGATCGAGCAAGATTTCATTGCGGAGACTCCGTACAAGGGGTTGATCTGTAGGTTCTAAATTCCTTCTACCGAGCGTGCAAGGGCTGTCGAGCTAAGCTTACGATCTTCTGCTCCAACCAGCCGCTCCAATCAGCCGCTCCAATCTACCGCTCCAACCAGCCGCTTGAACCCGCCGCTCCAGCCAGCTGATGAGTTCTAGCGAGGCTTTGCGCTCAATGACAGATTTGCAGCACAAGAATCTGTGGTACGGCTCACATTTCAAGGCTTCAGACTGTTCAGCGTTTGGACATCCGTGTCGTTTTTCTGCAGTTCAGTCAGCCCTGGAAGCAGCATTCGATTTTCGCATTGAATTGTGGTAAAGTCTGCGGATGAATCGTGCAATCACCCTCATTCCTTTCATCATAACGGCAGTGTTATCGCTGCCTGCAAACGCTTCTCGGTCTACCAAAGGATGCTACGCCATGCATTTGGCTGAAGCACAGGTTGTCAATAATTTCCGCGCACCAATTTATCGCGAAAAAATCGGGGCGCTCGGAGGTGATCTCGGTTTGAAGCTGCTGAGCCGGTTTATTTCAAACAAACTAGTTCTGTTTGAAAACCTGACTGAATCAAAATTTGCTTCAGAGTTCGATGATGTCGCTGCATCCTACGAAACTAGAGTTGGATTCAACCTCACTTGTGCTGCATTTGTGAGTATGAACGACATCGGATCGATTGAGCGACCGGCCGAGTTGCCTATTGCGGAGCCGGTAAAACACCCCGTAATTAAGTGGACGGCGGACCTCAACTCGCTTTCAAAAAAGCGTGACGACTTGGCATTGCTCTCAAAGATCAATAACCACCTGGAAACGATCGGAAATTCACCTTTCGATTGCATGGTTCGTCACGTAATGGAGTCAACCCGTCGACTGGTGGAACTCAAAGTGATCCACCGCGATTCGATTCACGATTATCCAGAGTTCGCGAACGAAATCGACAAGCTCATTGGTCAGCATATTTTTGCTATTCCTGGAGCAGGGCTTCTCGACAGCCAAGCAGTCCCGATTCACCGACTCGGAGTTCCGATTATCTGCAACGACGTGCCTGCGATTCCTTCACTTCTCGAGTGAATCTATAGGGCTAGTTTTGCATGAGTTTCCGGCTGTGCTCCTCTGAGTTTCGATAAACGAGTTTCGATAAATGAGGTTCGATAATATTGGACTGATACCGAGATGCCCGAAAAAAAGCATTCTCTAACGGGCTTAGATCCATTTGATGGAGAGTCGCATGAAAACTACACCTCCGCTTTTCCAAATTGAATTTTCTAGCCGGAGATTCGAAGCTCTATTCGTAGACCGAGATTGTTATCTTATAGAATCGAGAAAGATATTCGATCAAATTTTTCCAGGCCAAATGCGACCGGCCGAAGTCGCCGGCAATTCGCTGCAAATAGAAAAGGCGATTCAGCTTCGAAGCGATTTTGCAATGAATCCGCATTCAGTTCATATATTGGTTCGTGAAATAGAATCGGGCGCAATTGTCGGGTGGTTGACGGGCGAGCAGCACGATTGGGAGACCTTTTACCTGCGAAACAGCGGCTTTGTCCCATTGGTCCGGCTTCTCGGAATTTATTCAAGTATCCACTCGGCTTTAATGAACTATCTTCACTCGAAAGGGTTCGAGCGGGTGGTCTCTGATCATGCTCCGAATAACAAACCGATCTTGATGCAAAAAATTGGCTTTGGTTACTCTATTAACTCAATGACTTTTGACGATCGGTTTGGACCATTGGTTCGTCTTATCTATTTTTTCAATCAAGATAGACAGCGCGAATTTGAGGCACGCTTCAATAACAGAGCAAATGGTTGAGCTTCGCTTCAACCCCACAGTTTCATGCTATATTTCACGCGCACTTTGATCGACTCGTTCTAGAAATGGCTCTTAGAGCGCCACTTCTAGAGATTTAAGCGTGGTTACAGAAGCTTCGGCGTTCATGTTTTTTCAATCTGTTCTTCCAATCTGCTTTTTCGATTCTTAAAGATTGAAGTTTCTCCTCGGTTGTTGAACATTAATACACCGCGCCAACGTGGGCTTGTGCCCGCCGTCAATCGTCTATAAGTTCCCGCTCAATTCAATCAGTTAATCACTCCATACATTCTGAGGGGAATTCATGTCTAATTCTCAATTATCGCTCAAGGCAATCTTATTTTGTTTAGCAAGTTCAGTCAGCATCGTCGCTTCGGCTCAGGTAGCTGGTCCTGTTGATGCGTCAAAAGTGACTTCGCCGTTTTTCAACTGCAGCATGAATTTTCACGCCTCTGGCAGATCCATCTACATCGGTATCGGTTTCACTGAGCTCAGTGGAGACGGCGTTTTGAACTGCTATGACGTTCGAACTCACGTTACGCAGAAGATCCCTTTGAATATCCGTGCTCGGGGGCCGGGCGCAGGCCTCGGAGTGACAGGCATCAATATTTCAGGCGGCGCGACGGGTATCGGTGTCGCTGAGCGGCCAGAGCGACTATTAGGCCACTATTTGATGGTGCGAGGAAATGCAGCTGTTGGTGTTGGCGCGGCTGTTGGTTCAGGTCTTCGCTTGAGTAACGGCGCCGCGACAATCAACGTGAGTGTCGAATCACAAACCGGCCTCGGAGCAGGAGTGGACCTCTTATGGATCGACGTTATCGCAGTCGACGGTCCTAAAGAAATTCGAGCGCCTGAGCAAGTCGCGATTCGAGAAGAAGCGAAGTTGCCGATCGTGGCGGCAGATGAATGGCCGGTTCCCCAAGCGATTAACGCAAGTATTGCAACGAACGCAGTTACCGCTACTACCGCAAATGTTGTGCCCACGACAATCATTGAACTCGCTCCAAATCAGCCAATTCAGATTTTGGATCAAAACGGAAAAGTACTGCAGCTGATTTACGTAAAAGCGAAATGACGAAAGATCGGGCGCTTGCGATTTGTGCGCATTTGTCGGAGTAGACGGCGAGCGGGTCCGAGAGGAGAACGGCTCGCGCAGTCATCATGCAGCCTATTGCCTAGCGCAGACAGCAAGTTGACCCGTCGGGCAACGAGCAACTTCTTCAGCAGAATTCTAGCGGAGCTTGCGTGAAAAAGAGTTCGGTGTCGGCAAACTTCGAATCCAGAGGCAAAAAAGCAAGAACACGATGAGAGTTCTTTGGATGAGGTGGAGAATCAGAAATGTTGAGTACTGAATTCCAAAGTATTTTGATCCGATCCAGACAAGTGGCAGAAAAACTCCCCATTGGATGAGCGACATAGCCAGAAAGCTAATGCGAATACCCTCTAAATTCGTGAAGAGAAACCTTTGAAGCGTGCAGCAAAAGCCGTCAATAAAGACTAAGATGGCAAGCATTTGGAGCGGGAGCTTCGAGATTAAAAAAAGATGTGGGTCTTTGAAAAAAAAGTGTCTGATGTTAACGGAATTCGTCACAATAAGAACTGAGATAACTGCGGCGGCAAAGGCCACTTGCGCAAGTGCCTTCGCACCTACATTGAAGCCCGCGTTTCTGTCGTTGTCGCGGGTTGCCTCAATGAGATATGAGCCGGTACTGGTTCCGTAGCCTATTCCCAAATACAATGACGGAAGAGACAATGTTCCAATCACGCTCGCGAGCGCGAGAGCTTCCACGCCGATTTTACCTACGAGAATGGTTGTACAACTTAACATGAAGCCAAGCGAAAGCTGATGAAGGGAAACACCAAAAATTGTTTTAAAGTCTTCGAGTATTTCGAAAATTTTTGGCCGAACCCAAAGGTAATTTTGCTTTGTTAGCAAAAGATAGAAATTCAATGCGACTCCGACCGCAAGTCCTGCATTTGCCCCGAGTGCGCCGCCCATGATGCCAAACCTTGGAATAAGCACAAGGTTTGCACCCGCGACGGTTGCAGTTGATAAGAGCGTGAGAAAGAGGCGACTTTTGGTTTGAAATGTACCGAGCCAGTAGCCGCTGATCGCCTGATTGACCGAAATTAAAATAAAGCAGGGACTGTAGACTCCAAGATATTGCGCCGCCAGCTTTAAAGCTGTTCCTTCAGTGTAAAGCCCAGCGATTCGAGTGGAAAGAAAGGCGAAGATAATTGTGAACGGGAGTGCAAGAAAAATTGCCATGACAATGCTCGTTGAAAGAGCACGGTTCAAAGTCTCGCGATCAATTGAATTTGCAATTCGTCTTTGGACCACGGTGGTCAGACCAAGAGTGGTGGCCGCGGGCAGAAAAGATGCAGAGATCGCTACGCCCATTGCGGCGAGTGCCGAAGTTCCCAGCTGGGCAACTTGCGCATCGGTCACCAGCTGGCCTAAAAATCCGGCAGAGATAGAGAGCGTGTAGGGCCACGCAGTTTCAAAAAGTTTTTTGTGGGTGGGCATCAGAGTCTCCAGTGTCGAACGCATCTTGGGATACCTTCGCTCAAAGTGAAGAGTTTAAGAAAAGCGCCACGGCCTCCGGCAAGCAACCGGTCGGCGCCGAGCTGAACGAGTGAGGTTGCATAATCCTCGAACGGAAAAGCCGAATCCAGGAGTTCTCCGTTGCGGGTGTATGTGTTGAGCTGAAATCCGTAAGTCGTCGTGTAAACATAATCAGAGTTCGCTACGACTGCTTCGCATGTGTTGAGTTGCCACTCAGACCAATGCTGGATTCTTTCGAGAGACGGCCATCTGATGAGCGATGTATTCACGTCCCCGTTACCGTTGATGAGAAAGTGATTAGTATCGGTCCACTGAATACGTTTGATATTACCAAAGTAGGAAATTGCCCTGTTCAACTCTCCATTCTCGGCATTGCAGATTAAAAGTCCTGCAGGAGTTGGCGAGGACTCGACCCCTTGGTCGTTTCTTTGGCGAAGCCGTTGCCCGATGAGAATATTTTTGCCATCGGGTGAGGTGGAGATACTCCATAGCGGGAGGGGAAACTTGTTTTGCCAGAGTTCCACGCCGGTTTCAGTATTTAGACAAATCAACTCACCGTTTTCGGTGGCAACAAAGAGCTGATTTTTCAAACTTGTCATGTCTCTAAGTAAAGATTCGCTATGAAACGTCCACTTGATCTGCAGATCTCGACCCAAACAACTGATTTCTCCCATTGCACCGAGAGTAATGATGTCGCCGTTCGGTTCGGAGATAATCCGACGAATCATGCCGGCGCTAATTTTTTTTGAAGCGATAATATCTAAATTGAGACCTTCAATTGAAATCAAATGAACAGTGCCATCTTCAAGCGCAACGAAATACTGATTCTTATGAAGCATGTCCTGGCGAATGTCCCAGACCGCATTCAAGCCAGGCGAACAATTTTCAATTTTACTGGAAGTAACATCGATCCAGTAAATGTCTCCGGCCTCAGTGAGTGCAACGGCCTGGTCTCGACCAATCCATTCAACTTGAGTCACCTGGTAATTGAGTGGGCCAATTTTTCCAATCAGGCGCGGATCAGGCGCATTCGCAAGACGGTAAATAAAACGATCAAAGCAAGCAACGAGAATCTCGGAATGATCATGATTGAAGCTCATCCATTCCACGTCGTCATTCGTTGAAAAAGATCTTTTTATGTTTGTTACGTTGTCACTTTTGAAGATAGCAACTCCGCAATGAAAATCGTCAGTGACCCAGTAGCGGTTGAATTTTCGGTCGTAAAGAATTTGATGAGCGGCACCGTGCGCGACACGAGCAACAGGCTGCATGTCTACGTCAATGTTGCCTCGATACAAATAGCCCGCGAAATCAACGGCAAAGTGATCTGAACCTTCGACTGTCGATACGCCTTCGATGAGTGCTTTTGGAGTGTAACTCGAGAGCTGTTGAAACGAGAGATCGTTTCGCGAAAATTTTGCGATTTGACCTTGAGGGCATGAAACATACACGGCGTCTTGATAACAGAAAAGTCCGTGCGATACATTCGGCGATTCAGCATATTGGTCGTCTGACCAATGATTGAGGTCGACGATTTGATCGAGACGTAGATCAGATTTCAACCATCGGGCAAGCTTTCCAGTGATCTCCCTGCCGTAAACATAATTTTCGTCCTGGCAGATCATATAAATGTTGTTGAGCCCATAGACTGGATCCGAAGAAGAGATCAAATTTAAGTTGCGATTGAACTTTAAGATTGTCCCACGATTGGTGGATGCAAAAATAAACTCTTGAGCATCATCGCAAACGAAATGAAGGGGGCGCATGGTTTTGATCTCTC
>JAYVND010000408.1:0-5031 GCA_043758635.1 Bdellovibrionales bacterium | reverse complement strand
TTTTGTTCAATTTCTTCTTCGATCAACTCGAGTCGCTCGATCGACGCTTCGTCTTTTTCGCGGCGGAGTGCTTCACGTTCGACTTGCAGCTGCATTTTTTCGCGCTCAAGGGTATCGACTTCGGCGGGAACCGAACCGATCTCGATCGACAAACGGCTGGCAGCTTCGTCCATCAGATCGATGGCTTTATCAGGCAAGAAGCGTGAGGTGATGTAGCGGCTCGAAAGTTTGACCGCCGCAATGATTGCCGAGTCGCGGATGCGAACTCCGTGATGCACTTCATATTTCTCTTTAAGCCCACGTAAAATTGTGATTGCGTCATCGATATTGGGCTCTTCGACCAACACTTGCTGGAAGCGGCGCTCGAGAGCCGGGTCTTTTTCGATGTATTTCTTGTACTCGTCCAGCGTGGTTGCGCCGATGCAGCGCAGTTCACCGCGAGCGAGGGCGGGCTTCAAAAGTTGGCCGGCATCCATCGCACCTTCGGACTTTCCAGCCCCTACGAGCGTGTGCATCTCGTCAATAAACAAAATAATTTGACCGTTGCTATCCGTCACTTCTTTGATCACAGCCTTTAAGCGATCTTCGAATTCACCTCGGTATTTCGCACCCGCGATGAGGGCGCCCATGTCGAGCGAGATGACTTTTTTGTTTCGCAGCACTTCGGGGATATCGCCTTTGATGATTCGTCCGGCGAGGCCTTCGGCAATTGCAGTTTTACCAACGCCGGGCTCCCCGATCAAAACGGGGTTATTTTTTGTTCGACGCGAAAGAACTTGGACCACGCGGCGTATCTCTTCGTCGCGGCCGATCACGGGGTCAAGTTTGCCGTCGGCTGCCGCCTGGGTGAGATCGCGACCATATTTTTTTAAGGCCTCGTACTTTGCCTCTGGATTGTCATCTGTCACTTTTTGGTTTCCTCTAATTTTCATAAGAGCCGCTTCGACTTTCCCTCGCGTCACACCACTTTGCGTGAGGAGGCGTAAAAAATCGGAAGGTCCCGGTTGGTTCGACGGGCCCTTCGATGAGCCGCCAAGCGCCGCAAGCAAGAAATGCTCGGTCGAAATAAAATCATCGCCCATTTTGCGGGCATCAACTTCGGCTTGTTCAAATATTTTAACGAGGCGCGGACTTGCGATCACACGGCGAGCACTTCCACTCACTTCCGCCATTCGTTCCAGCTGCGTCTCAAGTTCGCGGGTAAAACCGCTGAGATCTCCGCCTGCCGCTAGGATGAGTCCTGGAATAATTCCATCGGCCTGTTTGACCAACTGGAAAAACAGATGCTCAGGCTCGACCGCCGAATGTCCCTTGGTTTCGGCCATCTGAGCAGCTAACTGCATCGCTTCTTGGCTTTTCGCCGTCATCTTTTCGACTTGGCTCATAATCGACTCACTCCTGATCCTAAGCCAATCCAACGAATGACTTTTCTTCGACTTACATTTAAGATGAGGTGCAATTGCGAGAAGTCAATGTGCCTCGTTGAGAAATGACGAAGAATAGGACCTCAAAATGAGAGCAAAACCCACGGCTCCATATCATCCCAAAAAGCCTCGCCGCAGCATTAAATTGGACCGAATTTCGCCGACTGATTTGCGCACGATGAATCCGCAACTTTTTTGCGACGATTGTTCGCATTACAGTCCTACAAACCAAATTTGTACGATCGGGTTTCGGGCTCAGCACACTCGGCAGGAGCAAATGGCGATATATAATCTCACGGGTAAAATGGCGCTCTGCCGATTTCTGGAGATTGATTGATTTTTTAAGCCTTTTTTTTAAAGCGCTCGCGGACGGAATGGCAAATGAGGAGAATGGCAACCTCGCCCGATAAGGCAGACGAAGTACAAGAAGGTGCGACGATGAAATGGATAGGTGAGATGACAACAACAGGCGAATCGGTGGTGCTGGCCGTGGCCGCACTGGTTTTCATTTTTTTCGTCATCGCCGTCGCAACTTTTCTCAACTCGCGCACTAAAAGATTTCGACGCTTTTTAAACGCGCCTCCGAGCCCAAGCACCGTCCCGTGGTCTCGGGAATACGGCGAGCAGATGCTCTCGAGCTGGAATCAGTTCTGGCCCGAATCGCGCTTCATCGAAATTGATGGCCTAAAGCTTCATTACCTTCAAGCCGGCAAAGGGCAGGATCTCGTCCTTTTGCACGGCATCGGCGCTTCTGTTTACGTCTGGCGCTATTTGTTCGCTGGTCTCAGCATGCCCGGGGGCGCCGAGCACTTTCGCGTGACGGCCATTGACCTTTTAGGCTTTGGTAAGAGTGCAAAGCCGCGGACTGGAGACTACGGACTCGACCGACAAACGGAAGTCATTGCGAAAGCGATTGCACTGCTAGACTTAGAAAATCCGCTTGTCATTGGCAGCTCGATGGGCGGAAGCATCGCGCTTTGGCTTGGCAAAAAATATCCGAAGTTATTTCCGAAATTGATGGTGCTCGCGCCTCACACCGAATCATCGCTCATCCCGCGTACGGCAAAATACCTTACGGTGATGCGACCTTTGCTCAAAAAATTTGTCAATCGAGATTCGTTTCGTCTGTTCTTAGGTTATGTGCTCGCACGCCGATCTTTGATCACCGATGAATTGGTCGACGCTTACTTGGAACCCTTTCTGGATAAGGGTGAGGGTCTAAACGCGTTTTTTCTTGCCACTTCGTTGCTATCGGATCGTCGCTTGCCGCGCGAACTCTTTGATGTGCAAAGCGATGTCCAGGTTGTTTATGGTGAAAAAGATTTTATGGTGTCGCGCAAGAGTGTCGAAATTCTGACGTCAACTCTTCCGCGTGCGGAACTTATTACCCATCCCGAAGGCGGACATCATGTGATGGAAGATGAGCCGATCTGGCTCTGCGATAAAATCATTTCGTTCGCCGCCAAAGAAACTGTTGATCGTTAAATTGAGTTCGATGTTCTCCAGCTGGGTGAAGAGTTGTTTGAACTTGCACCCTCTGATTCTCCGCGACCACCGCTTGCCTGAAGCCTAGCTCGCCACGATGTTGGTGTTGAAAAACTAAATTCATTTATCAGTCGCTCCGCCGTTTGTCCTAGTGGATGGGCCGCATTTAGCAGATATCTCCACGACTTAAACCCAATTCTTACGCAAATGTGTGCCGTCGGGTCGCTTCAGGTCCCTCGTCCTGTCAAGAATCCGTGCCACCCGTCGAAAAGCTAATCGTGAGTGGTGACGTCAAAATTCCAACTGCTGTGCATGAGCACTTCGTGGATTGACCGCTGCTCCACCCGCAGATCCAACGGTGATCTCGGGGGAGTCTTCGCAAATCACTGCGCAGACTCTTCGAAAGGGGGCTCTCTCAAGGAAGACTAGTTTTTGTACACGGAAGAAGTTTGTTTTTTTTAAAAACACTCGTACAAACATGGCTCGGATGCCAAATCTCTAAGTAAAACTCGTTTAGCAATACTGCAAACGACTCTTCTTGGAGAAATTTTTAAGGAGGAATTTTATATGGTAATTAATTTAGGAGTTTAATATGGGTTTTCGTATTTCGACCAACATTGCCTCTGTCAACGCACAACGTAACTTGAACGACGGCCAAATGAAAATCGCCAACTCAATGGCGCAATTGTCTTCGGGAAGCCGTATCAACAAAGCAGCAGACGACGCTGCCGGTCTCGCGATCAGCGAAACTTTGAAAGCGTCGATTCGTTCGGCTCGCCAAGCGAACCGTAACGCATCTGATGGAATCTCGCTTGTGCAAACGGCAGAGGGTGGCTTGAACGAAATTGGTAATATCATCACGCGTATGCGTGAGTTGGGTATCCAAGCTGCTTCTGACACCGTTGGTGAAAATGAGCGTGGATTTATCGACAAAGAGATTCAGCAGTTGAAATCAGAGATGTCGCGTATCGCTCAAGTTACAACTTGGGGCAAAAACAAATTACTCGACGGATCGACTCCGAAATTCGATTTTCAAGTTGGTATCTACAACAAAGAAAAAGAAGATCGTATATCGTTCAACTCATCTGAAAACAAGGCGACCATCGATGCATTGGGACTTGATTCAGTAGATTACAACTCTAAAGAAGGCGCGCAAACGGCTCTTGAGAAGTTGGATGTGGCTCAGACAACTGTTAACGGAATTCGCGCGAACCTCGGTGCTCTTCAAAACCGTTTGAACTCGACGGTCACCAACCTCGGTGTTCAAGAAGAGAATATGACCGCAGCAAACAGCCGAATTCGCGACACGGACGTAGCGTCGGCAACTGCTGAAATGACTCGAAACAACATCTTGCTTCAGGCTGCGACTGCTACTTTGGCGCAAGCAAACAGCAAAGACCAGTTAGCTCTTAAGTTGTTGGGTTGATTCTTTAGGCAAATCGCCCGGCCTCCTTCATGGTCGGGCTTTTCAAGATGCTTTCATATTTGTGGGGCTCGGGTACGACCCGGGCTCTTTTTTTTAGCACGCCCCTAGTAGGAGCTACGCACTATGACACGACAATCTACTTCATTGAAATTTGGAACATTCTCCAAAACAAAAAACACAACTCCTTCCATATGGACGATTTCGATTCTGGCAATTCTTTGCCTGCTGAACGATGGCTGCCATGGATTTACGGGACAAACTTCCTCAAGCATCGCTCTCGAATCAGCACTCAACGGCGGGTCGAGTGGCGGCACGGCAAATGGTTCTGGTTCTGGCACTGGTTCTGGCGGCGGTTCGGGCACGACCGGCGGCACCGTCACTTCGGCCGCATGGCAATCCCTCGACGTGAACGGCGTCGTTAATGGCGGAAGCTTCGGCAACGTTTCGGTACTCGGAATCGACAAAGTCACCAAGGAACTCTTGATTCGCCTGCCAATGATTGCGGGAGGACTTCTTGACGGCGCCTCGATCAGCATCCCAGTTCCGCAAATGGGCGGGGCGACACTTGGCCTTGAGACGATCTCGACAGGTGGCTCGGCCTTGACACTTCGGGTTCCATTGAAAAACCTAATGAAGGGCCTTACAACCGGCATGCCAGCCGGTCGACTTCCGAATGGCGATCCGCTTCCTTCGCTC
>JAYVND010000407.1:0-1523 GCA_043758635.1 Bdellovibrionales bacterium | reverse complement strand
ACCGTATCAACCGGTCGGCCGAAACGAAGTGGAAGGTCTCAGCTCCTACGACATGTCGAATCTCGGAACGCAACCAATGGGCGCGGTCGAGCTTCGTTATCTGCCCTTCCAAGGTGCGGGATTGGCGGAATCTGATCTCGGTTTCCTCGCATCTATTGGATACGCTCAGTACGAACTGAATTTAAAGACCCCAACCGGTGAGAGCGTTCGTGATGCGCGCTTGCAAGCGATCGTGAGCGAAATTGAATTTGTTAATCGTTACCAATTGCGACGTGCGCATCGCTGGGGTTTTCTGCAAGGGCTTGGAATTGGCCGTCTTGACTCGATTCAGAGTGCAACATCGACCTTAGCCAACGGTTCGAGCAACTTGACTTTCGTGGCCGCAACTCTCCAGGCGGAATATCAAATCGCCTCGCGCTGGTCGGTGACCGGCGGCTACGAGTTTCGCGAGAAAGTTTCGAGCTCGAACTCCGACCTCGGGATTCAAAATAACAACCTCCTGCTTGGCTTCTTAGGGAGTTTCCGGTGATCGTCACTAAAACGAATTTGAAATTCTTAGTTCATCTTGCCTTTTTCACGTTGCTTGTTGTCGCGCCCATCGCGCGTGCGAACTTGACGATCGGTCCTCAGCTCGTGGTTGATGATGCCTTAAAGCAGGGTCGCCGTTCAAAAGATGCCGACTACCAAGCGCAGACTAAGTATTTGCAACTTGCGCAGGCGTTAGGAGCGTTTGACCTTCAACTCACATTCATTCCAAATTATCAGTACACACGCGCACAAAATTTATCTTTAACAAGCGACCTCTCCGATCGCAATTTGAACTTTCAAACGATATTAGAAAAAAAGTTTCGCACCGGTACGACTGTTACTCTCGAGTACGATGCCTACAGCCAGGCCGCAGTCTTGAACCAATTTGCACCGAGCTACCGCACATCGAACGCTGCGATGGATGTTGGAATGCTCACTGTTCGCCAGGCCTTGTGGAGAAACGCGTTCGGTTATTCAGCTCGTTTGGCACTTGAGATCGCGCGCGAAACGATTGACTCAGCTTTGAAGAGCCGAGACGAGAATATCGAACAAGTTGCACTCGACGCGATGACACTTTTTTGGAATGCCTACATCGCTGAGCAGCAGTTGAAGCAAAACGTCGAAGCTCGCGAAAAGTATCGCCAGCTCGTCTCCAACGTGAAACGTAAGACTCAGTTTAGCTTGGCAACCGCTGGTGAACTCCCACGTTTGCAAGCTGAACTTGAGACGCAAGATGTGAACGTAAAAAATTCGTCGGCCGCTTATCTCACCTCAATCGATTCGCTTTTGACGGCGATGCAAGTTCAAACTGCTGAGCCGGTCGAACTGCAAGTGCCGACCGCGATTCCGCCGGTGCCGGTTCTCTCGGTCAAAGAGATCGAAGATCTTCGTCCGGTGAAAATCTCGCGCCTACATTTGCTGGCAGCACAGAACACGCTTGAGGCATCGAAAGCTACAAATACCGCGCAAGTGGACCTGGTTGCCAAGGCGGCGAC
>JAYVND010000406.1:0-14970 GCA_043758635.1 Bdellovibrionales bacterium | reverse complement strand
TGCAGCCCATCGTAGCTCGTCGACTGGGTGAACGAGAGTTCGAAATCATCGCCGGTGAGCGACGCTGGAGAGCAGCCCAAGCCGCTGGGCTTATGCAGGTTCCGGTGATTCTTAAGAAGGTTAGCCAGCAAGATTCACTTGAACTTGCAATCATCGAGAATATCCAGCGCGAAAACCTAAATCCAATAGATGAGGCAGAGGCCTACCAACATTTGATATCTGATTATTCAATGACTCAGCAGCGAGTCGCAGAAAAAATGGGAAAAGAGCGGTCTTCAGTCGCGAACAGTCTGCGACTACTCAGCCTCCCGGGTGAAGTCCGTATGATGCTGAAGAGCGAGCAGATTTCGACGGGGCACGCAAAGGTACTTTTAAGTCTCGAAGATAAAGAAGAACAAATTAAAATCGCTCAGCTTATTTTAAACGATAAGCTCTCGGTACGCGCAACTGAAAAACTCGTGGCTAGATCGAAGACGGACGCGCGAACTCCGAACACGAAAAATCAAACTTTCCCAGCCCGCTCAGACCTGTCTCACCGACTGATCGAAGGCCTAGGTCTGGAGCTACAAAAACTCATTGGAACAAAAGTTGTAATTGATTACGCTGAATCAAAAGGTAAAATTGCGATGCATTTTTACTCGGATGACCAATTCAACCAGATGGTGGAGAAACTGAGAAAGGCATGGGAGACGTAAACGCGCTCACTCAGCAAAACACTCTCGAGCGGTCCGAAGACCGGCAGAGCTCTATCGCCAGCGGTCAAATGACCGCGTTACTCGACCACGGCGCTCACTTTGAAGGTCGGCTGACTTTCGAAGGAACGGTCCGTATTGGTGGGACGTTCAAAGGCGAGATCTTCACTCAAGATACGCTCGTCATCAACGCCGGTGCGACTGTCGAGGCTCAAGTGGAAGCCGACGTTGTCATTATCAGTGGAAATGTCACTGGCAATATATTCGCTCGTCGCCGGGTGGTCATGCACCCGCCGGCAGTTTTTAAAGGCACTGTTACCTCACCAAGTCTACGAATTGACGAAGGAGTGATGTTCGAGGGCGCCTCTTATATGCCCAAGAACTGACAGGGATAAAAACTGATTCTGTATTTCCTGAAGCGCATCCGTACTTCAGGCTCATTTATCTGACCTATTTAACGTATCTGTAGGTATAAAGAGATGGAGAGATATAGAGAGGATCGGCACCTCATCGGTCTTCATTCTGGCCAATTCACTCTCAGCTGAAAATGAATGCATCCGTTCGACCGAACGTTCTGCACCAAAAACCGATAAACTTCGACCCAGGCAAGAAAGATGCTTGCTCCCTTGGGGAAGCTGGCCAATATTCACAACATTCAAATTCTAGCAAGGCTGGCAAGCTGATGGTCGAGGACTAAGTACTTGACCCCAGATTTTGGCAATGCTAGGTAAATCCGCAATAATTAACAGGTTTTGGTGAATGGAACTTTTGAAATCTCTCGGGGTTAACAGCACGCTCTGGACCCAACTAGCTTGCTTTATTATTTCCTACTTGGCCATCTCCCAGCTGGTGCTTAAGCCCTATTTGGCAGCACTTCACGAGCGCGAAAATCGCACGGTAGGCGGAGAGGAATCGGCATCACGCCTTCTGGAAGAATCCAACGAGCTTCACGCAGAATATGAGCGTCAAGCTCGCGTTTTGAACACGAAGGTCAAAGGGTTCTATGAAGCGTCTCGTCTCGAAGGGATTCACGAATTCGATCGCGTTGTTGGCGCCGCAAGAATCGAAGTTGAAGGCGTGTTGAACTCAAATCGTGAAAAGATCGCGATGCAGATTCAGGCGGCTCGCAGAAATCTTGCAGTCGAAATTCCAGCTGTCGGTGCGGAGATTGCCTCGAAGCTTGCCGGAAAGGATCTTTCACTGTGAAGAATCTGAAAAGTCTCGCGGGTTTGATTATAATTCTCGCGTTCCCTTTACTTGCATTAGCGCAAGAGCACGGCAGCCATGCTGAAGAGGCAGCTGAGGTCGGTGTGCCATTCACCGTCACTCTCCAGGCAATCAACTTCTTTATTTTTGTTGCGATTTTGGTTTGGTTGCTTCGTGGGCCCGTTAGGAATTACTTCACAAACAAAGAGCTGAACTTTAAGCAAGCACTTCTCAAAGCAGAGACCGCTAAGCAAGCAGCGATCACGCAGAAAAATGAGATGGCTGCAAAGTTAAATGAACTCAATCAATCAACGGAAAAGGCGCTCGCTGATGCAAAGATCGATGCAGGGGCTTTGAAAGCGAAGATGCTTCAAGAAGCCACTGAGATGTCGGCTCGGTTGAAAGCGGATGCTCAACGCACGGCTGAGTTTGAAATCGCTCGTGCAAAAACGGCTCTTCGTGAAGAGATGCTTGTGCAATCGGTTGCGCTCGCACAAAAAATGTTGGCCGATAAAATGGCAGACGGTGATCAAAAGCGTCTTCAAACAGAATTTGTTGATAAAATTCAGGTGGTCCGCTGATGCGTCCTTATGAACTAGCAAAGCGTTACGCCAAAGCCGTTTCGGATCTCGCGATCGCCAACAAAAACCAGGACAAAGTTTTCTCCGACCTGCGTGAGCTTGGACGAATTTTTGCTGAGAATGAAACTGTCGTAAATTTTCTCACCACCCCACTCATTAAATCAGCTGAGCGAGAAGCTGTTTTGCGCAAAGTGATGGATGGCAATGGCGTCTCTCTTGAAGCAATGAACTTGGTACTTTTGCTTGCTGAAAAAGATCGCCTTATTTTGTTCCCAGAAGTCGTTCGCGCATTCGAAGCGGAGAGCGACCTTGTGAACAATGTTTGCCGTGGAACTGTGCGTTCAGCGACTCTGCTTGACCCGAAAGAGCGTCAGTCGATCGAGGCTAAAGTCGAACAGGTTTTGAATAAAAAAGTGATCATGTCTTATAAAGTCGATCCGGGTGTCATCGGCGGCCTCGTGGCCCAAGTCGGAAGCTACACGTTCGATGACAGCATCTCAGCTCACTTAAAAAGAATGAATGAAGAATTGAACAGGAGAACGGTTTAATCATGGAAATGCAAATTCGCGCTGATGAAATCAGCAAGGTTCTTAAAGAACAGATCAAGAACTACAATAAGACGATTGAAGTTTCTGAAACTGGAACCGTTCTCTCAGTAGGTGACGGTGTTGCTCGAGTTTACGGACTCGAGACTGCAATGGCTGGTGAGCTTGTTGTATTTCCGGGTAACGTCGTGGGCATGGTTCTTAACCTTGAAGCCGAATCTGTTGGTGTCGTGATCTTTGGCGAAGATCGCGGTATCAAAGAAGGCGACACTGTTAAGCGTACCAAAAAAATCGTTGAAGTTCCGGTTGGCGAAGGCCTCCTAGGGCGCGTTGTCGACCCTCTCGGAAACCCGATCGACGGTCTCGGCCCGATCGTGTCTCAGAAAACTCGTGTTGTTGAGCTGAAGGCACCTGGAATTATCACTCGTTTCCCAGTTCACGAGCCACTTCAAACCGGAATCAAAGCGATCGATGCGATGGTTCCAATTGGACGTGGACAGCGTGAATTGATCATCGGCGATCGTCAGACTGGAAAGACAACGATTGCTCTTGATACGATCATCAACCAAAAAGGCCAAAACGTTCAGTGCTTTTACGTGGCGATCGGACAGAAGCGTTCGACCGTCGCTCAGGTAGTTGAAAAACTTCGTGAAGCTGGCGCAATGGAGTACACAACCGTCATCGCGGCGACGGCTTCGGACCCAGCTCCCCTTCAATACCTTGCACCATACTGCGGCTGCGCAATGGCCGAATATTTCCGTGACTCTGGTCGCGCAGCTCTCATCGTGTACGATGATTTGACGAAGCAAGCTCAAGCTTACCGTCAGCTTTCTCTCCTTCTTCGTCGTCCACCAGGACGCGAAGCGTATCCTGGAGATGTATTTTACGTTCACTCTCGCTTGCTTGAACGCGCGGCGAAACTGAGCCCTGAAGAGGGCGGCGGATCCCTCACCGCTCTTCCAATTATCGAAACTCAGGGTGGAGACATCTCGGCTTACATTCCAACGAACGTCATCTCGATCACCGACGGTCAGATCTTCTTGGAGGGCGATCTCTTTTTTAAAGGGATTCGTCCAGCGGTCAACGTTGGTAAATCGGTGTCTCGCGTCGGTGGATCTGCACAGATCAAAGCAATGAAGCAAGTCGCGGGGACCTTGAAACTTGAGCTCGCTCAGTTCCGTGGTCTCGAGGCGTTTGCGGCATTCGCCTCGGACCTCGACAAGGCTTCGCAGAACCAGTTGGCGCGTGGTCGTCGCTTGGTCGAACTTTTGAAGCAGGGCGCATACTCACCGCAAAAAGTTGAAAATCAAGTTCTCGCAGTTTTTGCAGCGAACAATGGGTTCGTTGACGCGATTCCGGAAATGGATGTTCGTCGTTACGAGCAAGAAATGCTCGCCTACATGGCTCAAAAGCATATGAATTTGGTGGATGCAGTTCGGAACGAAAAGGCAATTAGCGACTCGACAAAAAAAGCAGTGCTTGCAGCGTTGAACGAATTCAAAACTGTATTTGAACCATCAAAAGCTAACGCATAAGAACGGACTGATTCGATGGCGAGTTTGAAGGATATCCGTTCGCGGATTGACAGTACAAAAAACACGCAGCAGATCACGCGGGCCATGAAGATGACCTCGGCAGCAAAGTTGCGCCGCGCTCAGCACAGCATTGTTAACCTGCGCCCCTTTGCTAAGGGCCTGATGACGATCATTGCTGACATTGCGGCTACTGAGCGCGTGAATCACCCACTTCTTAAAATCCGGGCGGCCGGCGAAGAAGAGGCTGTTCAATCTAGAAATGTTTTATTAGTTGTGATCACGAGTGATCGCGGACTCTGCGGTGCATTCAATACCAACGTAAACAAATTTGCTGAACGTTATAAGCGCGCACATGAAACAAGATTAGAAAAGCTCGACTTCCTGTGCATTGGCCGAAAAGCTTCCGACTATTTCCGTCGTCGTGGCGTGACGCCGATCGATTCGATGCTGAATATGGCAAAAGAAATCTCGCCCGCACTTGCAGCAGGCGTAGCTCACAGAATCATGAAAGACTTTATGAGCGGTCATTACGATGAAGTTCGCGTTGTCTACAACGAGTTCAAATCGGCAATCGCTCAAGAAGTTGTTTGCGAAACTTTGCTTCCAATTGATGTTTCACAAACTTCGACTCTCGATAAAGGAACTGCAGGATTCCCGGCGGATATGATTTTCGAACCGGCTCCCGAGCAGATTATTGATCAACTCATCACCAAACATTTCGACATTCAGATCCTACGCTGTATGGCTGAAAGTGTTGCGGCCGAACATGGTGCACGTATGTCTGCCATGGAAAACGCAACCAAAAACGCGGGTGAAATGATCAACAACCTCACACTGACATATAACAAGCTTCGCCAGGCATCCATCACCACCGAGCTCATTGAAATCACGAGCGGTGCTGAGGCCCTGAAAGGTTAAGGTAGAAACATGGAACAAGGTCGTATTAAACAAGTTATGGGTCCAGTCGTCGACGTTGAGTTTCCCACAGGGGAGCTTCCCGCGATCTACACGGCATTGAAAGCCACTAACAAATCGATCGACGGACGAGAGAATAATCTCACTCTCGAAGTTGCTCAGCATTTGGGTGATCGCGCCGTCCGTACCATCGCAATGGATTCAACTGAAGGTTTGGTTCGTGGCCAAGCGGTCAGCAACTCCGGAAAAATGATCACGACTCCAGTCGGTAAGGGAGTACTTGGACGCATCCTGAATGTGATCGGTGAACCTATCGATAACGCGGGCGCCATCCCTCACGACCAGCAGTGGGAAATTCACCGTGAGGCTCCGAAGTTCGAAGACCAATCTACTAAAGCAGAAATGTTGATGACAGGCATTAAAGTTGTCGACCTTCTTGCTCCGTACGCAAAGGGTGGAAAGATTGGTCTCTTCGGTGGTGCCGGCGTTGGTAAGACCGTTTTGATTCAAGAGCTTATTCGCAACATTGCAACTGAGCACAATGGTTACTCGGTTTTCGCAGGCGTTGGTGAGCGTACACGCGAAGGAAACGATCTCTGGCGTGAGATGACTGAGTCAGGCGTAATTAAACAAACTGCGCTTGTTTTCGGTCAGATGAACGAACCACCCGGAGCACGTGCACGCGTGGCTTTGACGGCTCTCACAATCGCGGAATATTTCCGTGATGTTGAAGGACAAGACGTGCTCTTGTTCGTTGATAATATTTTCCGGTTTACTCAAGCCGGCGCAGAGGTCTCTGCTCTCCTCGGCCGTATCCCTTCGGCCGTTGGCTATCAGCCAACTCTCTCGACGGACATGGGCGCTCTTCAAGAGCGTATCACTTCGACGAAAAAAGGCTCGATCACATCGGTTCAGGCCGTTTATGTCCCAGCGGATGATTACACGGATCCAGCGCCAGCAACGACGTTTGCCCATTTGGATGCAACGACAAATCTCGATCGCGATATCGCGGCTCTTGGTATCTACCCGGCCGTCCATCCGTTGAATTCAACTTCACGTATTTTGGATGCAGCGATTATCGGTGCTGAGCACTACGCAACCGCACGTGATGTCCAGTCTCTTCTTCAGCGCTACAAAGAGCTTCAAGACATCATCGCCATCCTCGGGATGGATGAACTGTCTGAAGAAGATAAATTGATCGTTTCGCGTGCTCGTAAAGTTCAGAAGTTTTTGAGCCAACCGTTCTTTGTTGCAGAGCAGTTCACCGGGATGCAAGGTCGCTACGTTGATATCAAAGACACGGTTCGTGGTTTCCGCGAAATCCTTCAAGGTAAACATGATGATATTCCTGAACAGGCATTCTACCTCGTTGGTACTATCGAAGACGTACTGAAGAAAGCTCAGGAGCTGTAATGTTTGCGGTCACCATCGTAACACCTGAAATGAAAGTGCTCATGGGCGCTGAGTGCGAAGAAATTTTCGTACCGGGGTTCCGTGGTGAGCTCAATATTCTTCCTGGACATGCTCCCCTTCTGACAACTCTTGAGAACGGTGTTCTGAAATACCGCCTCAAGGGTGAATCTAAAATGAACTACATGGCGGTGGGCACGGGCTACTGCCAAGTGAATCCAGAAGGCGTCATCGTAATGGCCGACACGGCTGAGGTCCCAGAAGAGATCGATGTGGAGCGTGCGAAAGCTTCTTATGAAACGGCCGCAAAACAGATGCAGTCGGGCGATCTCGACAGCGAGAATTTAGCAACAGTTCAAGAGCAAATGAATCGTGCGGTAGTTCGTCAAGAAGTGGCGAAGTTCGCGGGAACGCCGCCTGGCGTGACGGCTCACTGAGCGCGTTGAATTTCTGATACAATTGGACTTGTTTTTAGAAAGTCGCTGAAAATCTCAGCGACTTTTTTATTTCGTGCTCATTTATGGAGAAGGATAGCTTGAGTGACAGAGGCATGGCTTCGCTTAGCAAAACCTGAGCTTCGAGGGCTCGCGGAACTTTCAACTTATTCAGTTTATAAGTTTAAAAAAGCGTTTCTAACGGCAGAGGCCCGGATTTCGTACCACGCGTTTTATTTACCCGCTGTTTCGGGGGCTGGAACAGTTCGACCGTCCGAGCCGAACTCGAATGTTGGCGCGAATGATTATTCGTCTCAAGATCTCGCGGTTCGCATCGAAACCTATATCGAGTTCCAGGCGAAAATTCCAATTCGTAAACCGGATTTGTATGAAATTTCATCCTCTGGAGCGTTGCCGGTAAACGGGTCGTATTTAGTCGATATGGAGATGAATTCAACCAATGTGAATCGCGGGGAGGTTGAAGTTTGGACTCAGAAGTCAGTTTGCAAATTTGTGCGCGAACGTAGTCATCAAAAATCAATTGAGTTGAATATTCCCGACTTTCTCTCGGGCCTCATCTTGCCAGCACCATTCGCAACGCGTGCCTTGGCCGACTGCTGGAATCGGAGCGTACGTCAGTACAATAGCTTTTTGCTTGCGGGTAAAAAGCTCGTCGCAGTTCGGATCAATCCCGGACTGATCGGCTCAGACGATGGAGTTTCGCTCGAGATAGAATTCCTAAAATTCGATTTAGCTGAACTTTCGGGCACGCTCGAGAACTTTGATCACTTGCGCTGGAATACCGCGCAGAAACTCCGCGCTGTATTTTCACAGTCGCAAAAAGAAATCACTCTGGTTGAGCTGGAGCTGCCGATTTTTGGTGCGTTGGCGCTGCAGAAGATCGAATCTTAGACGCAGTTCTAGAAGTTGCCATTTGCCGAGCTGAATGTTTCGTCGCGGTGATCGCTGCGCTTTCATCAACCTGGTTTTTGGAAGAGCTCATCTCTGTTTTCATAACGGGTGCGGCAATCGTCTGCAGATTAAAAAGATGAGTGGCAGTTAGTGAACCCAAGTTCGGATGCCGATAATAAATGTCGGCGATCAGTCGGAAATCCATCGCGTTTTTGACAGCCCCTTCCGTCTCGACATTCACCACAACGATTCGTTTTGCAATCTCTGGCGTGATCGTCGACGCGATTCGCGCAATCCGCGGGCCCGATACGTAAAGTAGTCCCAACGCGTCCGGATTCACTCGAAGCACGCGATCAATATCCACCGACTTATCTTCACCAAGATGGTAGTGACGCGATTTACGCTCAGTCAGCGCGGTACGAAATGTTTGATAAAAACGATCGCTCGCCGTAAAGACGTAAACGGGCTTACCTTCCGAAGCGTGATCACCCGCTGGCGTTACGGCATGGTCGAGCCTCGCGAACTTCGATCTCACCACCTCCTGCCCGATTTCTTCTAACTTTGGATTCTGAACTGCGAACCTAAGTTCGTCGTCAGTCGGCACATGTGGGTCCATCGTTGAATAGCGTGCTTTAAAGGCGATGATCCTGCGAATGCTTTCGTCGACGCGAGACTCCGGGAGTTTGCCAGTTTTAACTGCTCTGAGTAAAGATCCTGCAATTTCGGATTGGAGACGTTTGTTCCAGGCAACCATAATCATGTCTGCACCGGCCTCGATCGCTTTCAGCGCTCTCTCATGCGTGTCTTTAATCGCTTCTGCACCAGCCATTTCAATATCGTCAGTGATGATAAGGCCGTTAAATCCCATCTGTTTACGCAGAATTCCGGTGACAATTGGTTTTGAAAATGTCGCGGGTGTACCAGTGGGATCGAGTTTCGGATACGAAACGTGAGCGAGCATGACCGCCCAGTGGTCGCCCATCTTCTCCTCCATTGCCGCGAACGGACTGAGGTCGTTTTTTATCATCTCTTTCATTGTCGCATCTACTTCGGGAGTCTCTTTATGCGAATCGCCACGAATTCCGCCGTGCCCTGGAAAGTGTTTTGCGGTCGATAAAACACCAGCCTGCTCGAGGCCCGACGCAAAGTGCGTCCCCATTTCGCTCACACGCGCGGGATCGCTTCCAAAGGTGCGCGTCCCGATAAAGGTTTTCTCCGTCGGATCTGAGATGTCGAGAACCGGCGCGAGGTTCATATTGAAACCAAGGGTCTTCAGCAGAATGCCCGTTTCGTGTCCTGCCTCGTCTAAAAGCTTCGAGTTGTTGGTATCACCAAGCGAGAGCGCGCTCGGCAGCGGCATTGCCGTTCGTACTCGCAAAACATCGCCACCTTCTTGATCGACAGCAACAAAAAGCGGAAGAGTTGAAGATTTGATGGAGCGTTTTTGCGCATCGATTGTAAGAGTGGAAATCTGCCGCGCGGTTTTTATATTTCGGCTAAAAACGACGATGCCTCCGGGATGAACAGCATCGATGACTTTGTCGAGACTGTAGTTGGATTCGGTGCCCATAAAGCCAACCAGCAACAATTGCCCGACTTTTTGCTGAAGAGTCATCGACCGTAATTTCGATTCGATCTCTTCCGGGGTTACGCCCCCTTCGACGGATGCAGGTGCGCGCGTTCCCGCCTTTGCAATCGTGCTCGCCGATTTCTTTTTCGAATTGCGGCGATTTTTTTTAAGCTTTGGACCATAGAGAATGTTCGACTTTGCAAATTTATAAACCGAGGTTTTGAAATGTAAAATATTGAAAAGGTCAAATCGCGCAAAAATTTTCGGAGCGAATGAGCTCGGAGTTGTCGCCACTAAGTTACGGTTGCTACTCGCGACATAGGAACGCGACGGCGCAGCGACGGAGCTCGTCGTGGCAAAGCTTCCTGCTAGCGCCATCATGAGTAAAATGCTTGGTGTGCTTTTCATTGAACAAGATTAGAATATCAAGTTCGTCTCTGCTCTGCTCCGACCCAGGCAGATTCTCGGACTTTCGTCTTCAATCCATTCAAGAAAATGAACTTTGGTCGCTCCACCTAAAGTCGTGAGCAAACCAACACGCCAGGACCATGCCTTGCAAATGTGCTGCGACTTAATAGATCGCCAAGTTTGGCAGCACGGCAACGACTTATCTGCAGAATTTCCCCTAAAGGATCATCGTTTACCTTGGCGCGAGATTGTCTTGGGTCCACCGGTCGATGGGGCGGCTCGGCCTTGGTTCAAACGGTCATTAGAGCCGGGACGAATTGGCGCGTTTCCCGCTGACCCAACTTGAGCGGATGCTTTTGGCTCACACAAGCGCTGAAGAGCAAGTAGTTCGTCATAGATGTCTGGCCAGTTCAATGCGTTCAATTTAATAATCAAGCGCATGTCACGCCTGAGTGAATATTTTTTTGAATCACGTGTCGCGAGAGCGATCACTTCTTGCGGTGGCAATGGAGTCTTTTCCGTAAATGCCAGCGACACCGATTTGGGGCCGGAGCTCAAATCACGGATACCGAGTTCGCGGCAATGGTGGCGGATGAGCATCAAACCCATCAAGTTTAGAATTTGTTCAGGCAAAGGTCCAAACTGGTCGGTGAGATCGGCTTCGATTCGATCAATGTCATCCGGCGATGAAATTTGCGAGAGTGCTTTGTAATATGAAAGACGAATGCGAATATCAGGTATATACGTGTCGGGGATGAGCGCCGGAATGCGCACGTTGATTTCTGGCTCAAGCGCCTCGACGACCTCTTCGCCTTTAAGTGTTTTGATCGCCTGATCAAGAAGTTCAAGATACATCTCGTATCCAACCGATTCAATTGTTCCCGATTGATCTTCACCTAATATATTACCGGTCCCACGAAGTTCTAAGTCATGTTGAGCAATCTTAATACCGCTTCCGAGAGCTGTATTCTCTTGAATGATCTTCAGACGCTCTTGAGCATCGGCTTCGATGCGCTTATTGGGTGGAATCAAGAGGTAGCAATAAGCCCGGTCTTTGCTTCGACCCACGCGTCCGCGCAATTGATAGAGCTGGCTCAGACCAAATTGATGAGCGTTGTCGATGAACATGGTGTTGGCGCGTGGGTTGTCGATCCCTGCTTCGATGATTGTCGTGCAGACCAGCACATCCACTTGATGATGGTAGAAAGCAACCATCACTTGTTCGAGTTCGTGCTCCGCCATCTGTCCGTGCCCAACACGGATGCGGGCCTCCGGGCAAACTTCGCGAATTTCATCTGCAATCGCATAGATGCTACTCACGCGGTTGTGCAAAAAGAAAATTTGCCCACCACGTTGAATTTCAGAGTTGATCGCTTTGCGAATCGTATCGCGATCAAATTTTGTAACGAAGGTACGTGTCGGGAGGCGGTCGACAGGGGGCGTATTGATGATACTCAAATCCCGCATACCAACCAAACTCATGTTGAGGGTTCGTGGAATCGGCGTGGCCGAAAGCGTAAGCATGTCGACCGAGGTCTTCATCTTTTTCATTTTCTCTTTGTGCGTGACTCCGAAGCGCTGCTCTTCGTCAACAATCACGATTCCGAGATCTTTGAAGACGATGTCTTTACCCAAGATTCGGTGCGTACCAATCAAGATATCAACCTTGCCTTCTTTGAGCTCTTCTACGGTTTTGCGAGCTTCAGCGGTTGGAACAAAACGATTGAGCGCGCGGATAACGATCGGCCAATTTTTAAAGCGTTTTTGAAATGTCTCGTAATGTTGAAAACTCAAAACGGTCGTTGGTGCGAGAACGGCTACTTGTTTACGACCCTCAACCGCTTTGAATGCCGCTCGCATTGCGACTTCCGTTTTTCCGAAACCAACATCGCCGCAAACCAAGCGGTCCATCGGTTTTGAGCTCGTCATGTCGGCCACAATGTCATCGACTGCGCGCAACTGATCGTCGGTCTCGTCATACGGAAATGCCGCTTCAAAACTTGCAAAATCGGTGTCGTTGACCGGGAAGGGTTCACGATGTGCTTGAGCGCGCTTCGCATAGAGCTGCAAAAGCTCAGCAGCGAGCTCGCGCAGGTGACCGCGAACCTTGATTTTCGTTTTCTGCCATTGCGTCCCGCCGAGTTTATCGACGAAGCGTTCGCCACCCGGTGCAGAGTACTTTTGAATTTGCCCGATGCGATAGATTGGCAAATAGAGCTTATCGCCCTCTTTGTACGCAACTTGAATGTATTCAGCATCGATGCCAGCTATAGGCATCACCTTTAAGCCTTCGTAGATTCCCACACCGTGGAGCGTGTGCACGACTAAATCTCCCGGATTTAAGTCGCTCAACACCGTGTTACTTCGCTCGCTCAAACTACCAGATTTTTTATATTCGCGGCGGCGTTGTTTCTTACCAAAAAAATCTTCGTCGCGTAAAAAGATCAAGCCCTCTTCATTCAAACGAAGGCTCTCGGAAAGGGCACGCGGGACGATATGGATAAGTTTTAGATTTTGGCGCTGCTCATCGACCCAATCACTCCACATATATTCGTGACTCGTAACGAGTTTGCTCTGCAACTCACTTCTCTCAAAAAATGAAAGTAGCCTCTGGCTCTGCGCTTGAGTTGTAACCGAAACGAAAATCGCAAAACCTTGTGCGCGCCAGCTTTCCACGCGGCCCATGCACTCGTCCATGATTTCATTGGGCGTCGCATTCGCTTCATGCGTGAAACGAATTTCGGGCGCAGGAACCTGTATGCGTTGATCCGCCTCCTTTTCATCAAAAGGACGGTCCTGAAATTCGATTTTCGAAAGTTGGAGCGTTCGCTCCACTTTGTTCTGTGGAATTTGATCAAACGGCACATAGAGATCGGCGACCTCGGGTAGAACAGCGAGCTCGCTCGAGTCTTTGAATTCTCTTTTGAGATTCTCAATATGAGCGTCAGACTCCTGTGAGACCTCGATTGGATTTAAAAGCCAGACCGAGAGTTTTTCGCTTTTAAAATGATCAATTGGCAATGTGAATTCTTGGTAAAAATCGCTGATGAGAAAATCAAGTCCCGGAAAAACGGAACCTTGAACGATTCCTTGTAGAACCCCTTCGCGATCCAATTCGTCGATTTTGCGATTTTGCGTGTTAGCACGGTAACGTGCCGACGCCCGCATGCGATTTTCGTCATCAAAGAGAATTTCGCGAGGCGGAATGAGCGTGAAAGATTCAATCACTTGTTCGGAGCGCTGAGTCTCTGGATTGAAAGTACGAATTGAATCGACGGTGTCGCCAAACAGTTCAATTCGAATTGGCAACGGATGGGCAGGCGAAAAGATATCGACGATACCACCTCGTTGCGCATAAGTGCCTTCGTCTTCGACAATTGGAACGGATTGATAACCTAACTTTTGAAGATGTTCATTGAGACGACTGGGGAGTTCGTCATCTTTTTTATACTGATAGGTGTGCTCTCTTAGGACCTCGCACGGCATCGCGCGCTGAACAAAGCTTGTCGCCGTTGCGATGAAAACTTGTCGGCGTTTCGGATTCCGGGCTTCGTGACACCACCGAACACGCGCACTGACGATTCTGGGACTGGGATAAAGTCCAGAATAAGGTGAAACGTCGAATGCCGGAAGCGAGGCTGTTTGAATCTCATTGTCAAAAAAACGGAGATGCTCTTCGAGTTCTCCCGCTTCTTTTGAAGTCGGAACGACGACCACCTGCGGCTGCTGCCAAAGCGCCGGCGAGTTCATCTGAGATAAAAAGAGCGCAAGCGCAACGGTTGAGTCGGTGCCGATTATCTCAATACTCGAAAGGTTTGCGCTCCCCTTGCGGAGTCCAAGGGTTCGCTCAAGAACTTTTTCGAATCGAAGTGGGAGTGTGTCGGCTTTCATCGCCGCTCAATATGGCAGAGTTTGTAGGCGGCGTCGACCGCAGTTCATGACTTATTCGTCGAGTGACTTCGAAGTCGGAATGCGGAATTCGAGCGAGGCGCGCCGCGCCATTCAACGCAACATCGCAATCTACAATCCTCAGATCTGCTTCATATTACTTGGAATATCGTTGGGCCGCCGGTATAAGTGAGAAAGCAATGAAAATGGCCAGCTCTTTTTTGGCTTCGGAGGATGCATGTCCAGTCTGCTTGCAGTCTTGTTTCTCGGCGCATTCATTACAGCGTTTGGAATGTTAATCGTATTTGGATCAGCGCTTCTCGGTCCAAAGCGCCCGCAGAGCGACGTGAAAATGCTTACTTACGAGTGCGGAATACCCGGCGAAGACACGGGTGACACAAAAATCTCTGTTAAATTTTATCTTACCGCGATTTTGTTTATCCTCTTCGATATCGAAATCATCTTTATGTATCCATGGGCTGTGACCTTTTTGAAATTCATTAAAGAAGGTGCCGGAGTGTATATCATGAGCGCCATGGGCGTGTTTATCTTGCTCTTTATTGTTGGTTTGGTTTGGGAAGTAAAATCTAAGGCGTTGGACTGGAATTGATGATGAACGCAAGCTTAGCACTCGAAGTTGTAATCAATGTTGTTAAAATGCTCGTCATCTTTTTGATGATGGTTCAAATCGTCCCGATTTTGGTTTGGGTGGAGCGCCGCGGATCGGCTTTTATTCAAAATCGTTTGGGCCCCAACCGCATTGGTCCATTAGGTTTGACACAACTCTTGGCCGATGCCGTGAAGTTTCTGTTTAAGGAAGAGTATCTTCCGAAGAACGCGGTCCCGCTCTTGTATTTGGGTGCGCCGATCATGG
>JAYVND010000405.1:0-5053 GCA_043758635.1 Bdellovibrionales bacterium | reverse complement strand
AAAACTTCGAACAGAGTCTCATATGCGAAGCGCTTCTCTTCGGGCATGCCCTCTTGCCAGAAATGACTCCGGTTGAAGCGGATATACGTGTTGGTGAGCTCTTCGATAAATTGCAAAAGGTGCGGCACCACATTGTACAGGCGATACGCGTCCATCTCTCGGTGCGTGTTCGCAATCAGAGCGTTGAGGCGAGAGAGAACCCACTGATCCAAAATGTTTGGTGAATTTTTCGCGTCACCCTTTGGGACAAAGCCATCGATGTTTGCGTAGTTTGCAAAGAACGAATACGAGTTCCACCAGCGGAGCAGGATTTTTCGCACGATATCGAAAACGCCCTTTTCAGAGAACTTCAGCTCTTGTGCTTTCACAACCGGCGAGTCGATCAAATAGAGGCGAAGGGCATCAGCTCCGTGTTTATTTAAAACTTCCATTGGGTCGGGATAGTTTTTTAAACTCTTGGACATCTTGCGGCCGTCTTCAGCCAAGACCAGACCGTTGACCACGACGTTCTTAAATGGCGCCTTGTTGAAAAGCGCGGTTCCGATCACCATCAAAGTGTAGAACCAACCGCGTGTTTGATCCAAACCTTCTGCAATGAAATCGGCCGGAAAGGCCTTTGCAAATTCCTCTTTGTTGGTATTCGGGTAGCCCCACTGCGCATACGGCATTGAGCCCGATTCAAACCAGCAGTCGAGGACGCCGTCGACACGTCTGAGGTCGGACTTGCCAGTTGGCGAAGGGATCGTAATTTTATCGACAAACTCGATGTGTAAATCTTCTACTTTTTGGCCCGAAAGCTTTTCAAGCTCTTCGCGCGAACCAATGCAAATGACTTCACCTTCCGCATTTCTCCAGAGCGGGAGTGGCGTGCCCCAGAATCGATTGCGCGAGATGGCCCAATCACGAGCGTTGTCCAGCCAGTTTCCAAAACGACCGTCACGCAGGTGATCTGGCACCCACTCTGTTTTTTTATTTGCCTCAACTAGATTCTCTTTGATTTTTTCGACCGCTACAAACCAGCTCGAAACTGCTCGGTAAATCAAAGGGGTATCAGAGCGATAGCAGAACGGATAACTATGCTGAATCGTATCTTGTTTAAAGAGTCGATTCATTTTTTTAAGATCGGAGATAATATCTTTGTCGGCATCTTTTACGCGCGTGCCTTGATACGGCGGGACCTCCGCAGTGAACATGCCATCGTCATCAACTGGATTCACCAGAGGAATTCCAGCTTTACTGCAAGCATAGTAATCTTCTTCGCCAAAAGCCGGCGCCATGTGGACAATGCCCGTACCGCTGTCGATCGTCACGTGATCACTTGAGATCACGCGGAACGCACCTTTTTCGGCACGATCGCCGAAGAAATTAAAAAGCGGCTGATAGGTGAGATCGATAAGATCTTTTCCTTTCATGCGAGCGACGACTTCGACGTCCTCTGCCGGAGTCTTCCAAGAACCACCGAGCAGAGCTTCGGCGAGAACATAGTTCTTGCCCGAAGACTTTTCTTTCACTTCAACGTAATCAATTTCGAGTCCGACAGCGAGACCCATATTGGATGGCAAAGTCCAAGGCGTCGTCGTCCAAGCCAACATAAATGTGCCTGGTTTATTTTGAATCGGAAACGCAATGGTGACCGCCGGGTCTTGCACCATCTTGTAGTTCGAATTAGCTTCAAAGTTTGAGAGGGAGGTCGAAACCCCGACCGAATACGGAACGACTTTATAGCCTTCGTAAATCAAACCCTTTTTATAGAGCTCCTGAAAGACCCACCAAACACTTTGCATGAAACTCACGTCCATCGTGAAGTATGGATTTTCCATATCGACCCAACGGCCCACGCGGCGAACGGTTGTTTTCCAATCTTCAGAATAACGCTTCACGATCGAGCGACAGGCGTTGTTGTAGTTCTCAACTCCCCACTTCAAAACATCTTTGCGACTTTCAATTTTATTTGCTTTGTTGATCTCGTACTCAACCGGCAAGCCGTGGCAATCCCAACCAAAACGGCGCGGGACTATGTAGCCCTTCATGGTCCAGTAACGAGGGACCACGTCTTTCAAAACCCCGGCGAGCAAATGCCCATAATGCGGAAGCCCTGTTGCGAACGGCGGGCCGTCGTAGAAGCTATATGTCTTTTTAGCCGCACCATCGCCCGAACGGTCTAGCGTGCGTTTGAAAATTTGATCACGGTCCCAATCGTTGAGAATCGACTCTTCCTGTTTTGCCAATTGCACGTCGGGCCGAACCGGAGTGTAAGGCTGGCGGCCGAGAGCGGATGGGCGCCCAGGGTCGCTGTCAGCATTGGGGCGACCAAGGTCGCCACTCGAAGTCGAATTTTTTGAAGAAGTGCCGGATGTCTGGGAGTCGCTCGAATTTTTAGTCATAGAATCTGAATTTTTATCAGATTTTGGCGCCCGATGCACCCGAGAATGCTGGGAGTTTCACAGAGACAGCGGGCGAATCATCTGCGGCCGTGCAATCTTCCGCCTCTGGATTCGGCACCATCCCACTTGTGTGAACGTTTAGCGCAGCGCCCCGTTTGATTTCGGAGGAATACACGACTCTGGTGAACTCTGCTCCCATAAAAACGATGATTGAAGAGTAGTAAACCCAAGCTAAGAGCACGATCAGTGAGCCGGCGGCTCCATAAGCAGAGCCAATTGCACTTTTCCCTAAGTAAATTCCGATCACCCATTTGCCAATAGTAAAAAGGACAGACGTAAAAAATCCGCCGAACAAAACATGGTGCCAAGAGATTGCGACATCGGGAAGATACTTAAACAAAGTTCCGAACAAGCCGGCGAATACTAAAATTGAAACGGAGTTATTCACAAACTGCCATCCTGCCCCACCATTGGGTAACACCGCCGCAAGCGCGGTGCTCACGACAAGCGAAACCAAGGCTAGAAAAGCCAGCGCCACAACCATGCCCATTGAAAAAATTCTCTTTTTCAAATAACTCCGCCAGCCACTTGCCGTGCTTTTTACGTTCGCGTCCCAAATTAAATTGAGTGACGCCTGCATCTGTGCGAACACACCGCTCGCCGTAAAAAGAAGTGTGAGTAAACTCACGATGCCCGCAAAGTTTCCGATACTGGGCCGGCTTGAAGCGCTTTTTACCACGATGCGCACGGCCTCCGCAGCGTCCTGCCCAATCACCATCGCGATCTCATTCAAAAAATTCGCTTCGGCATGAGGTCCCATCAACGCGAGAACCGTAAGAATCAAGAGTAAAAGTGGAGCGAGAGAAAACGCCGTGTAGAAGGCAAGTGCCGCTGCCAGTGTCATCAAATCATGCTTAATAAAACCATTGACGAATTCTGTCGACATCGAAACCACTGCATCACGACCCGCGAAGACGCTTTTCTTTGAAAAATGTCTTGGGACAGAGCCGATCGCAGACTGAAGCTGTCTGAGCATTCATTTCCTCCTGAGGCGAAAAACCCATGCTAAGGCCATTCCACTCAGAAATCAATCTAGGAGCCTAAAAGCGAATGTAAGTTCAATTATTCTCGCCGATCTCGTGACCAAATCTACTCTTTTTCATCGCATGACAACGGGAAGTCAGCACCAGATAACTGCTATATAATTCATTGAGAATCAGACCAATCATCTTCGCAGCCCTTCAGACCCCCAAGACTATCAGTACAGATCGGAATCAACTATGGCGCTCGACAACACCTTGACTGAGTTACGTGAGGACTCCACACCCGCCCTCACCGTTGAAGAGGCTGCCGAAAACTTCGCCCATGATGTTGGCCTCCGGTACGTCCATAGTGACGAGCCCGGACTTCGCCGCTTGCGCCGCGGTAAATCATTTCGCTACATTGATGCCAAAAATAAAACGGTCACATGCGAGAAAACCCTAAATCGGATCAAAACGCTTGTGATTCCACCGGCATGGGAAGATGTCTGGATCTGC
The DNA here is from genome assembly GCA_043758635.1 of Bdellovibrionales bacterium. Lineage (GTDB taxonomy): Bacteria > Bdellovibrionota > Bdellovibrionia > Bdellovibrionales > JAMPXM01 > JAYVND01. The sequence goes on along the minus strand of JAYVND010000405.1, from coordinate 1,131 downwards.
GCACACGCACAAGGACATCTACAGGCCACTGGTCGTGATCAACGCGACCGTAAACAATATCGGTATCATGCTGAATGGTCACGCGCGCGCAACGAAAATAAGTTTGAACATCTTCTGGTGTTTGGCCGAAGTCTCCCGCAAATTCGTCGCGAGCTCGAGTCAGCGTTGAGCCAACCGGGACTCACCCGCGAAAAAGTTCTAGCGGCAACGGTGCAGATCATGGAGCTCACCAAAATTCGTATTGGCAATGACATCTATGCCAGTGAAAACGATTCTTATGGTTTGACAACTATGCTTCACGAGCACACTGACATTCACGGCTCAACTGTGAAATTCAAATTCAAAGGCAAGAGTGGTATCCATCACGAGGTGAAGTTCTCAGACCCGCGATTGAGCCGAATCATTCGGCGCTGCCAGGATCTTCCCGGCGAGGAACTTTTCGGCTACGAAGATAATAATGGACAGTTTCATCGTATCGACTCTCACGACGTAAATGAATATCTCAGACAGATCTCAGGTCATCCGATTTCTGCCAAAGATTTTAGAACGTGGGGCGGGACGCTTAAAGCACTTGAAGTCGTGATTTCGCAGGGACCATCAGAGTCTTCGACCCAGACTGCGCGAAAGAAACGCGCACTTGCTATTATTCGCGAGGTCTCTGAACACCTTCGCAATACGGTGGCGGTTTGCCGAAAGTATTACGTTCATCCGATGGTTTTCGCGCTCGATGCAAACGGTTACCTGCACAAACTCGCTCGCAGTCGACGCATGCGCAAGTCACAAGGTCTCTCTCGAGAAGAAGTGATTTTAATGGATCTTTTGCAGAGTCCAAAGGAGATTTCTAATGCGATGGAAGCTTCAGCTCTCGTTCTTAAAACAAAAGCGCGAGTGAGCGCCAAGTCGAGGGCACAAAAAAAATCCAAGAAGCTTCGTTGATCAGACGACTTGGCGTGACAAATCAGCGCGTAGCCGAGGGTGCGTGAACGCTCTCTAGTGCCTCGCGATTGATCTGACCGACCGCATTCGCATCTAGATCCCGCAAACCAATCTGGAAAGCTGCGTTCATCCAGCCAAATCCCTCTGCCGTGATGTAGGAGAACTGAGTTCCAACGTTGCCGTACTCCGAAAATA
>JAYVND010000404.1:0-5059 GCA_043758635.1 Bdellovibrionales bacterium | reverse complement strand
AAGAGTGGCTGCATCGTTACGGGACTGGTACGGGACTGGTACGGGACTGGCGCAGCGCCGTTAAGGCATTGTTTTAGCGCTGTCGCAGCACCGTTAAGGCATCACTACGATCTTTCAAAATCTAGCACCAGCTACTGGCAATTGGTCCTCTCGAGCCAGCTCAATGTCCAGTTTCAGTTCGTCTCTATCTTTGCAACTCGACTTATGACGAGGAACGTAGAAATCTTTCGACTATGAGAAATCAATGCATTAAATCGCTGGTCTTATCTTGTTTCAACTTCTCTTTCAATTTCTCTCGAAACCTGGCGGCCCCGCCGCGGTTGAAAAAAGCTTCGCTGGTATTGCTAGCCGTTGCCTCTTCGCAAACCTTTGGATTTGCTCAAGCAGCGGCGATGACCTCTCGTTCATTGTCCCCCGTCGTTAGCGCAAAAATTCCGGTCTTTGCTGATCTGGCGATACTCAATGCAACCGGCATTTCGGCTCTTGCGATCGAGAGTAGCACCCAAGTGGGCTATGCCGAAATCACGGCGGCTCAGCAGCTGCAACTTTCGCAAAAAGCACACGAATGGAACCGCTGCGGCGGTTACGAAGATCTCTCTACGACTTTCGCATCACTTGGCGCTTCGCCCGCAGCGTCTCATGCGAATTCCATCGGGAACACTTCCAATCCGCCGGCTGCCAGCGCGAGTCCACTTCTGCCTACATATCTTTATGAAATTCACAAGATTGAGATCACCAGCGCATTGCGCGAACTTTCGCTTCGTCAGAACAAAGATCAAGAATACGCTCTCGCACACGCGTTGATCGCGGTGCCGGCAATTGCGATGAATGCAGACGTTAAGGCAGCGGTCGATCAAGTGAGTGAGCAGAATATCAAGGACACGATCGCGTTCTACTCTGCCTTTCACACTCGCTACAATAAGAGCGAGACGCCGAACGAAGCACCTGAGGGATTAAAGAGTCGGATTGAAGCGATTTTGAAGAATTCAAAAATTCCAGCTTCGATCGAATTTATTTCTCATCAGTCGACTCCGCAAAAATCGGTGCACGTCAGACTCATCGGGAAGTTGCGCCCGAACGAGATTGTTGTACTCGGTGGGCACTTGGATTCGATCAATCAATCGTGGTTCGGTAACGGTGCTGCACCAGGTGCTGATGACAATGCGTCTGGCACAGCCGACTTGATCGAAGCACTTCGGATTGTGATTGGTATGGAGCAACCTGAGCGCACCTTAGATTTTTTCTGGTACGCCGGCGAGGAATCAGGGCTTCTCGGCTCTGCCGAAATTGCAAAAGCATATAAAACTGCAAAAGCAGACGTGATCGGTGTGATGCAACTTGATATGACGCTTCACCCGGGAGCGGGAGAGTTTGTTCTCGGCTCCATGACGGATTTCACAAGCGCGTGGATGCGCACCTATCTTACAAATATCAACACTCTCTACATTCATGCGAAGGTAAATGAAGACAAGTGCGGATACGGTTGCAGCGATCATGCATCGTGGTATCGCCAAGGGTATCCAACAATCATGCCGTTTGAGTCCACGTTCAACACGATGAACCCAAACATTCACACGGCAAATGATGTCGTGAATGCCAAATCAGATTTCGCACATTCGGCGATGTTCGCGAAAATTGCCGTAGCTATTGCTGAAGACCTCGGCAATTCGACTGAGCGCGAGCAGTAGTGATCGCCGCCCGTGAGACGCAGATGGGCGGACTCTTTCCCGTGCAAATCGTGCCTTGTTACTTTTCTAGTTGAATCACGCCCAATTAATTTTTGATTGCTGGGTGCTCCTTTTCGATCGGAAACCGCGAGCTTAACAAATTCGTGGCAAAAAGTGAGGTCTTACTCATGAGCCAAGATTCAAAAAAGCCAAATTTGGCATCAGTTTCCGACAAATCAGATGCGCGAACGATGGACATTGCGCGCATTCGCGAGGAAACCTTCGATGGGTTGTGGGCTGATCTTCAGCCCCATGCCGAAAGAGGCGCCGTCATTTTAGCGATAAACGATCTCGATTTAGCAGAGGTCGCCTTGCGCATCGCTCTCGATGACAAAGACGCTGTCGCCGGGTGGCTCGCCAAAGGAGCGATCTCACGCCCCTCGGCACACCAACTTCAGGCCTGGAGTGTATCGCCCGATCACATGTTCAGACTCGTGATCGTGGCGCCTTATGTGGTGATTCAAGACCTATCGAATTGACGATTCTTTTGGGTGATGAAGCGCTTTTGGCCGCCTGGCGTTGAAATTCTTCAAAGCAGTGGCGCTGTCAACCGTCGAGCGTTGATCAAAAACACATTTACAATGTAGTCGGTGGTGCCGTTGACGACATAGTCGTTCAGCTCTACTCCTAAAAAAAGCATTCGAGGTCATTTTGAACTTCGAGCGCCTCACTAGGAGAAGATTCATGAGTCTTAAAATTCGGTTTACCGCAGTCGGCTCCCTTACACTACTAACACTCATCGGCTGCGCGAGCTCACATACGGTTCGCGGTCCAGATGGCACGACAGCGCAACTGATTCAATGCTCCTACGGAATTCGCGATTGTTACGCGAAGGCGGCAGAGATCTGCGGTGGCAATTACCACATTCTTGACTCGGGCTCGTCAGTCTACAATGACGGCTACGGGACTAGCACCACTCAGCGTCTTCTTGTCGAATGCTATTAGCCTCTAAGTGATGGCGGCTCGTTGGTGCCCGCGGCAAACCTTTCTCAATATGAGACTTTTGGATGAATTGATTTATCTCAAATCAAATCATTTGGATTTAAGTCTCAGCATTTTAGGCCAGATCAATAAAGGCGGAAAACTTTAGTAAATTGTCTCATTCTCCGCTAAAATCTGGAGACGCCATCTCGAAATGCGACCTTCTCAGCTTGATCTCTATGATGGCGCGCACGGCGGACAATTTCAGACAATTTCAGACAATCTCAGACAATCTCAGACAACCAAGGATGTGCAATGAGAGATCAGAACAAGAATTCGCTCAAAAGCACCGGCAAATATCTTATGCTCGCTCTTGGCGGAATCGGATGCGTAATTTTAGGCTTCGGGCAAGCGTGCTCTTCTGGCGGCGGCAGCGGAAACAGCACTCTCGCCTCGAACACAGAAACGGCCTCGTCGACAGATTCAACGAATTCTGTTTCGACGCTCGCGCTCACCCCAAGTTTGCAACAGGCAAGTTACTCCTCGTCGGCTCCACTGAAGGCAAGTGGAGGCGCCGCGCCCTACACGTACCAGATTATTTCAGGAGGTGGGACGATCGATAAAGCAACTGGACTTGTCACTGCCCCATCTCACGATGCCACTATCAGCATCGGCGTGACAGATACAAAGGGCACGACAGCATTTGCGTTGATCGTAGTTTCTTCGACTGCGAGCGCAACCGGTTCGTTCTCGAAAGAATTCAACGGGACATTTAGTAAACTCAACTTATTGGTGCCCGGTTGCAGTCAAGCTCAGCCAGTTGGCACCGATTGCACAAAGGCGATTCGAATGAGCTGCTCCGCCGCGGGCTACGGCGCGGGCTTCGGTCCCGTTGAGCTCTCAGGCGACAACTTGACCTACCTGTGCATCCTCAGTGGTGCGATTGCTGAAAAATCAGCGAACTTTTCGGCACTCAGTTTTTATCAACCCCTCTGCACCCCGACAGACGCTTTGAGTGATACCTGCCTCAACGCTTCGAATCGTTACTGTCGCGCGTTCGGCTATGTCGGTGGTTTTGGCCCGATCTCCTACAATTCACAGTCGGCAGTTATTGACTGCATGATATCGACAACTGACGCACGCCTCGAGATTCATTTCTCGGAATTGACTGCGCTACAATCGAATTGCACCGATGCAAACACTTATTCTACGGCCTGTTTCTCGGCCGCGCGCCGGTACTGTAAAGGTCAGGGTTATGTGAGCAGCTTCGGAATCACGGAACACAAAGGCGGTACGGCGACCGTGGACTGTGTTCGCTAATACTCGCTCCACACTGCACAGGTCGATTGAGATGCTCACGCGTGCAATGGGGCGCGTGCAATGGGGCGCGTGCAATGGGGCGCCTGAAAAATTAATGCTGCCTAATTCCTTCAAACGAAATCACCGGGCGCGCAAGCTTCGCGGACTGCTCGAGATCAATTGAGAAATCGATCTCGAAATCCAAGCCTTCGTCTTTGTCGACGAGAGTGTGCTCGAGACGCCAAGAGCGTACTGGCTTCGAAGGGTCATCTGCGAAATGCGCGAGGTGCAATTTTCTTGATCTCGCATCCCCAATCAAGCCGCCGGGATGGATTTCGGTAAAATATTTAAGCTCCCCTTCGATTTTGTCGGCACTCCATTCGTGCGCCACTTCACTCTCCTGCAAGGTGGCACCCACGGGCTTTCCATCAGACTTCGCCTCTTCAACGTCGGCATCCGCGCGCCATGATCGCAGGAAATCATCGGCATCCGCAAAACGCTTTTGCGAAAGCAATGTGATAAACCGATACACCTCTGCCAGAACCTTTCGCTCGGCCGATTTCCCTTGAAAAGGTACCGGTCGAACGGGAGTTTCTGCATCTTTATTAGTATCTTTACCTGCATTATTACCCGTATCTTCGACTGGCTCAAGTAACGGGAGTCCATCGGTTTTGCGCAGCTTTTCCCACTCATCCAATAGCGAGGAATCGATCTTGCGAATGATCAAACCAAAGTATTCCGTAATGAGCTCAAGCTCTTCGTTTTTTGCCGATTCCGGAACCGTCTGTGAGAGTGTGCGGTAGACATCGGTTAGATATCGAAGGAGTAGCCCCTCAGCTCGCTGCAGATCGTAATCACGAATGTACTCGGAGAAACTCTGGTAGGTCTCAAACATCTCCCGTGCAATCGACTTAGGACGAATGTTTTCACCACCGACCCACGGGTGCCGGCTGCTGAATTCGTTGAAGGTCTCGTAGATAAATTCGCGAAGTGGTTTCGGATATTCGCACTTCTCAAGCTCCTCCATACGGTCGTCGTAATCCATGCCTTGCATCTTGAGCTCGTAAATCCGCTCACCCTTCACGCGGTCGAGTTGTTTGCGAAGTATCAAA
>JAYVND010000403.1:0-1530 GCA_043758635.1 Bdellovibrionales bacterium | reverse complement strand
ACGATTCTGCACATCCATCGAGTTCCAGAGTGACTGGTCGACAAGGAGTGTATGGTCATCCTGATAATACGCAACCTGCTCGAGAGCGCAGTTCTCGGGAACTGCTATCGCGGCGGCATCATCAACGGGCAGAAGCTTTGTTCCGATCGGTAAAAGCTTCAGGTTATTTACCGCGTGCGCAATCACACTATTCTCGAGTTTAAAATGAAACCATCCGTCCCAATTCTTTGAGAGCTTCGCGGCAACTACTTCCAGATTGGTCGAGATATCAGGGCCGAGCTCCTTCGTTTCTAATCCGTAGAGTACTCGCCCCTCATAAAGATCGAGTAGTTCAAGAGATTTAATACTCCGGTCAGCGTTTCGGCAAACCACACCCTTTGCTCCGCCACCATTTGAGACGCCCGCTTGAACAGAGCCCGCTACTAGCAAACTAAGTGTGATTATAATTGATCTGCGCATAAATTCCTCCATCGCTTCAAATGAAGCTGGCTCTACCTTAAGCGACGCTCGAAAAACTCTAAAGAGTTGTTTTATAAATTTATTAAGCCTATTTAGATAAACTGAGCAATTACGCTGAGCCGAGGTGGATTTGTGGAAAAGTCAGTATTCGATTTCGGAGATTACCGTTCCTATTTGCTATTTGCCCTTGGCCCCGCTGGCCATCGCACTGGAGCTAGAACGCGCGCGTGCAAAGAGTTAGGTTGCCATGCAACTTATCTGTCGCAAGTTCTTACTGACAAGGTCGAGCTCAGTTTGGAGTACGGAGAGGCATTCAACCGATTTTTCAAACACCGCGCCAACGAAGCTGACTATTTCATTCTTTTGTTGCTTAGGGATAGAGCTGGCTCGGCACAACTGAGAGAACGGTTCCAAACGCAAATAGAAGCTATCCGCAGTCGGCAAAGGTCGCTTAAAAGTCGAGTGAAAGAAGTTTCGGATCTTTCGACAGACGCTCACGAGCAGTTTTACAGCTCCTGGATCTACGGCGCGGTTCACGCTCTCGCCTCCCTTCCAAAGTACGTTTCGCAAAAATCAGTTGCAGATTCAATCGGTCTAACATCGGGGAGAGTTTCAGACGTATTCTTGTTTCTACAAAAAATCGGATTGGTTGCAAGTTCGAGCAAGGGGTTTGAAATTGGTCCTCGACACGTACACCTTGCACAAGACTCAAAATTTATAAAATCACACCATACGAATTGGCGTTTGCACGCGATTCAATCTCTCGAGGACCCTATGCGTGATGACCCTCACTACTCTGGGGCGGTTAGTCTCTCAAAAACGGGCGCAAATATTGTACGAGATAAACTGCTTCAGACCTTCCAAGAGTCGATGAAGGTGGTTAGAGACGACAAGGAAGAAGTCGCATACGTTTATAATTTCGATTTTTACAGGCTGGATAGATAAGGGTTTCCCCGGCTCGAGATGAAGCGACTGGACGGTGCTTCGCAATCAGGAACATCTTTACAGCGGCTTTTTCCTAACGCCGTTGGCCTTCGAGCTTTTTAGACTCCGTTGAAAAGTTATTTTCCG
>JAYVND010000402.1:0-5073 GCA_043758635.1 Bdellovibrionales bacterium | reverse complement strand
ACCCGACCAAGTCACAGGTCAAATTTCGAAACTCACAAGCCGCGTTTCGCTCGGTTCACCGCGTCTTGCGTGATTCACTGGAAAAGGCACCGTGGCTTGTGCGTGGACCAGGGATCTTGGCGAGAACTGGTGCCAACGGCACGGTGCAAGTAAACTTAAGCAGTTTGCAAGCTGAGCAAACGGTGAACGTTGCGAACGACGGAAGCACGGCGGCTCCCCGCAAAATGACGGTTGCTGAACTGACTCGACCCTACTTGTCTGGCCCGTTAAGTGAGGCGGATATTTCGGCAAAAGGGAGCGAGTCTCCAGGAGACTCGCTCCAGAGCTCTCTTGATGGATCGCTCCAGAGCTCTCTTGATGGATCGCTCCAGAGCTCGCCATTGAACTCTATCGGTCGATTTGAAGCTGAAGAATTCAATACCATTAGTTTCAAGAAAAAAGCGGATGTTGCAAACGGCGTTCATGTGGGGGTTGGCGCCCTATCTCTGGTTTCGAATTCAACTCAATTCGGAAATGAGTCGGCACTTGGAATTGAGACCATGGTGTCGAGTCAGAACGCTTCTCATGTAGGTGCCGGCGCCTGGTCACGGCTTCAAGTTTTAGGACAGGCCCACCTGACTTACATTTTAGCGCAAGACGGGGAGCGTTTAGTTTTGGTCGATCAACATGCTGCCCATGAGCGCGTCGCCTACGAGCGCTTGATGCGCGCATGGCTCGGCGGAAAAGTCGACGTGCAGCCACTCCTGATACCAATTGCGGTGGATCTTGAACCCGATGGAGTGGAAGCGTTGCTCGCGTGTTCAAACGACTTATTAAAATTGGGAGTTGAGCTCGACCAGACTGGGCCGCAGCAAATTGCAATTTGCGCAATGCCCGCGGCGATCAAGGAGCGGGCATTGGTTCGTGCCCTCCAGGATCTCGCGCGCGAGAGTGTAGATCGCGGCGGAAGTTTTGCGCTTGAGAGGAAAATTTCGGACCTTTGCGCGACAATGGCTTGCCACTCGGTCGTCCGTGCGGGGCAAGCTTTGAGTCACGACCAAATGCGAAGCCTCCTCGTTCAGATGGATGAATTTGCACTTTCGAGTTTTTGCCCGCATGGTCGGCCAGTATCGGTGGACTATTCGTTCAGTGAACTCGAACGCGATTTCGGTCGTCTGGTTTGACTCGTGGGTGAGCTGCCGCTTCTCATTTTTGTTGTTGGGCCTACGGCGAGTGGGAAGTCAGCATTTGCAGTTGAACTTGCAGAGGCTCTGCAGAAGTCATCGCTCAGTTTTTTGCCCGAAATTTTAAACGGCGATAGCATTCAGTTCTTTCAAGGCGTGGAAATTGGCGCAGCCAAACCTGAACCAGATTTGCTGGCGCGTGTTCCACATCATCTGTTGAGTGTCATTCCTTTGGGCGAGAGCTTTACGGCCGGCGATTTTCGGCGAGCCGCCTTGAAGGTCATCGAAAATTGTACATCGCGCGCAGTAACGACTACGATTTGCGTCGGCGGCAGTGGGTTTTACTTGCAGGCGCTGGAAAAGGGAATGTATCCAGTCCCCGAAGTGCCATCCGAAGTGCGCTCCGCAGTTGAGGCCGAGCTTGATAAAAACGGATCGCTCGTCATGTATCAGGAACTCGTGACTCGCGATCCTGAAACAGCAAAATGTATTCAGCCTCAAGATCGTTATCGCATCTCACGCTGCCTCGAAGTTTTGCGCTCTTCTGTTGCGGGCGAGACAATCTCAGAGATGAAGCGACGTTTTGAAAGCGAGCGAGCGCCTGCGCAGTTTCACGTCGTGAAAATCGGACTTGAGCGCACGCGCGAAGAATTGCGGCGCCGGATTGAAGTGCGAACCGATATGATGCTAAGTGCCGGCCTTATTGCCGAGGTCAAAGCGCTTCGCGAGCAAGGTTACAGGGATTGGCCGCCACTTCACAGTGTTGGCTATCATGAGGTGCAAGATAATTTGGATGGAAAACTCAAAGATTCGGAACTGCGCGACCTGATTGTGACCTCAACTCTGCAGCTCGCAAAGCGACAGATGACTTGGTTTCGTCGCGACAAAGCCACGCTGTGGGTGAATCCTGAGATGGAGGCTGCAATTGAGAGTGCAGTGGCTCAAATCCAGAATGCAATGTCGACTCTAACTTGACACAAGTGGTGCTGGGATCGAGACTGCGAGGCAAATCCCAGGAGTCCGTCGAATGAAGAGCATGACCGGTTACGGCCATTTGACCAACGCCAGAAGCTCTACTTCCGCGCCTGCGGAACCTGCTTCTTCCGCGCCAGTGGGACCTGCTACAAGTGCGGGACGAGCGGGTAAAGATCGCTCTCAAATCGTTGCGCCATCAACTCCTATCGTTGAACTCGATATCGCCATTCGCGCGGTCAATGGACGTTATTTGGAGTTGCGTTTTCATCTTCCGCGCGAGTACGCAGGATTCGAGAACGAGATGAAATCTCTTGTGTCGCAAACGTTCTCGCGCGGAACCGTTGATCTTTACATCAATCGGGTGCGCACGTCGGGCGCCTCACGAATCAATGTCGCGGTGAATACTTCATTGGCGAAACGTTGGATCCAAGGGTTTGAGGAGTTGGGTCGCGAGCTGAAACTCGAAGCCAAGCCGACTCTCGATCAAGTGATTCGAGTGCCCGATGTTTTACAAATCGAACAAAAGCCAGAGGTGAGCGAAGAGGAGCAGAATGAGCTGATGGCTCTTCTCACGCGAGTGGTGGCCGCCGCGGATTCTGAACGCAAGCGAGAAGGTGCAGCCCTCGCGGTTGAGCTCCATCAACTTTGCGACAAACTCGATTCGCTTTCTGCATCGGTTGAGCTTTATAAAGCCGAAGCAAATGCAGAGTTAGAGAAGCGTTTCAGAGACCGATTGGCGAAGCTCGGGTTTGAGGGAAAAGTTGACGATCAACGCTTGGCTCAAGAGATTGTCATGCAGATTGATCGAAGCGATGTCTCGGAGGAAATCACACGGTTGCGAGAGCATTTGGTCGCGTACCGCGGTTTACTTTCGAGCATAGAGCCCCAAGGTAAAAAGCTAGATTTTTACGCTCAAGAGCTCTTGCGTGAAGTGAATACGATTGGCTCAAAAAGCCACGTCGTTAAACTCACGGGTCTCGTTGTGGAAGCAAAAACTCTGGTCGAAAAGATTCGCGAACAAGTTCAAAATGTGGAGTGAGGAGGACTGACTTATGACGACTCACGAAAAAAATCCCGACGCGCAGGCAAGCCAAACTTCAGTAGCAAATGGTGATGCGGGTTCAAGAAATTGCCGCATGATCATTATCGCGGCTCCGAGCGGTGCGGGTAAATCAAGCTTTGTGGATCGAATCACGAGAGAGTTGCCACGCCTTTGCGACACGGTCACTTACACAACCCGCGCGGTCCGGGCTGGAGAGTCAGAGGGCGATCCTTATCACTTTGTGAGCCCAGAGCGCTTCGAAGAATTGGTTCAGCAGAACTTCTTTGCGGAGTGGGCGTACGTGCACCACAATCGCTACGGCACCCCTTTTTACCAGCTCGAAGATGCATGGAGAGCGGATCGAGTGATCATCATGGATGTGGACGTTCAGGGTGCGGACACCTTCAAGCGTAAATTTCCGGACGCTCGCTCAATCTTCATACTTCCGCCATCAATTGACGAATTGCGTCGTAGAGTGACCAAGCGCGACTCAAGGGCGAGCGAGGACGCGGACCTCGAAGTCCGGATGAAGAACGCGGACCTCGAGATTCAACAGGCCGGACGATTTGATTTCCAGGTTGTGAACGACGATTTTAATAAATCGTATCAAGAGTTTAAGAAAATCATTGATGATCTGATCTCGCGCCGCTAAGTTTTGCACCTTACTCGATCGTTTGTGTTAAACTAGCCTGAAGCCAAGGTATGACTCTTGAGATCGTTCGTCGAACGATCCGATAGCTCAATTTTACCCCTTCATTGGCTTTAAACAGGAGAATTCATGGCTCGCGTCACCGTTGAAGATTGCTTGGACAAAGTCGACAATCGTTTTGCCTTGGTTCTCTTGGTTTCAAAACGTGCAAAACAACTCTTAAAGGGTTCTGCACCGCTCGTGTCCAATCGCAATAATAAGTATATTGTGAATGCGCTTCGCGAAGTGGCATCAGGTTCGGTTTACTTTGAAGGCGCGGATGCTCAAGATATCGAAGACGATTTGACCCGGTAGTTTCGCAGTCCTATTCAGTTTCATTCAGACTCTGAAAGTCAAAAAAGACTCCCGATCCCGGGAGTCTTTTTTTTTGAGGGCTGGTTTTTAAATTGAGGTGCAGGGGCCGAGTGGCCATTGCCGTTGATTTCAGATACACTGAGCTTTGAGGGTCCACCCGAATGCCAGAATTCCTGAATCTTGCCGATGAATCTGTGGGCGAAGCCTCGCCGAAAACTCTTCAAGAGCTGTTGGCGCGCGTTCGGCATTACTTTCCCAACTCTGATTTTTCATTGATCGAAAAAGCATACCATTTTGCAGAGAAGGCTCACCAGGGGCAGATCCGTCGGAGCGGCGAGCCTTACTTCTTTCATCCGTTGGGTGTCGCTGCTATTTTGACGGACCTCAAATTAGATATGGCGAGTATCGCAACCGGTTTGCTTCACGACACAGTCGAAGACACGGTTGCCACTCTCGTGGATATTGAGCGAGAATTCGGAAAGCCGGTGGCCGAGCTCGTTGACGGCGTAACTAAAATTTCTCTCATGACATTTCGTAACACCCACGAGAAACAAGGCGAGAACATCCGCAAGATGATCGTCGCGATGGGAAAAGATGTCCGCGTCGTTCTCGTGAAGCTTGCCGACCGCTTGCACAACATGCGAACGCTCTCGCATATGCCACCCGACAAGCAAGCGCGCATCGCCCAAGAGACGCTCGACATCTACGCGCCGCTTGCGGGTCGACTGGGTATCATGTCGCTCAAAATTGAACTTGAGGATTTGAGCTTTCGTTACTCTAAACCCGATTCGTACTATCAACTCGCGCAACACGTGGCGATGAAGAAAAAAGAGCGCGAGCGGTTCATCGAAGACACCAAGCGCATTTTGACCCACGAGCTCACGACCAAA
>JAYVND010000401.1:0-5080 GCA_043758635.1 Bdellovibrionales bacterium | reverse complement strand
TCTTGAACCTTTTGGAGGCGAGCGAGAAGTTGAAGAATGGTGGTTTTGCCAGCGCCTACCGGGCCGACAATTCCGATCGTTTCGCCCGCTTGGATTTTTAAAGTTAAATCGCGAATGGCATCCACGGGCGCCTCCGGGTAGCGAAACGTGACCTTTCGAAATTCAATGCTCTCGAAATAGGTGAGTTCTAGAACGCCGTTATCGGGAATGTCGGTCTCGTGAGACAATACTTCGCGGATGCGGTCAAAACTTGCGCGACCTTGCTCGTACATGCTTGCACCCATGCCGATCGCGCTCAGTGGCCACGTCATTCGCTTAATGTACTCTTGGAATGCGACGAAAGTTCCGAGCGTAATTGTTCCGCGAGTCACGGGTTCTGTGCAGAACCATAAGAGAACAACGCTGCCAACCGAGATCGCGATCTCCATCACCGGCTGAAAAGCAGAGTCCACTTTCGACATTCGATTGCAGGCTTCTTCGTAGGCTCCCGAATCGTCGTTGAACATGTGCAGCTGAATTCGCTCTTGCGCAAAGCCTTTTATCACGCGAATTCCCGATATAATCTCAGCGGCGCGCGCCGAAAGCTCGGAGAGGCGATCTTGTTGAACCCGGTAGCGCTGGTGGATCAGCGCCTCCATATGACGAATGAAAAATGGTACGAGTGGTAAAAGCAAAAGTGTCTTCCAGGTCCAATCCCATGAGATTGAAATCATCACTGGCAGGATCATCGCAATCAAAAAAGCAGAATCGAGCAGGATCAAAGTCCCGGGACCAATTGCCATGCGGAATGAGTTGACATCGTTGGTGATCAAACTCATTAGCTGACCCGTTGGATTCTTTTGGTAAAAACTTGGGCCAAACTCAGTTAGTTTAGAGAAAAGCCTTTCACGCAAATCGTGCGCAACCGAATGTTGAAAACGACCAAAGTAAATTCGCCAGTAATAACGAAAGCAGGTCACGCCCGCCATTAAGCCAACAAAGAGCAAAATTGCATAAACCAACTGAGTTTGGTTGCGAGCCGTGATGGCGTCGATCCCAGACTTGAGGCCAAGTGGCGTGAGCACGTCAAACAGATTTGTGAAAAAAAGTGCGGCGACTCCAAGGATAAACGCGCGGCGATGCTCTTTAAAATAAAAGCGAAATGGTCGAAGTAGAAGCTGTTGATTGGTGTCTTGATTCATAAGGGAGATCAGACTGCCTCACCAAGCGAGGAACGGGCAAGTCAGGATCGCTTTGAGACGTATTAATAATTTGGATGCGGGCCAAAAGTCATTTTTATTAAATTGAGGCAGTCAGATTCGTTCGAGAGTTTTTGAGGGCGGGGAATGGTGCTTAGGCTCATTGAGGTATTGAAGCAAAGTGGGGTTCACGCCGATGAGACCTTTGTCTATCACCATGATGTATGAACGCATTTTTCAACGACGGTTTTCTACATGTGTGGAGAGCACGTCAAAGGAGACTGAGATGTATTCGGATGACGATTTGAAGGCCCTCCATTCATTTTTGAAACGCACGGGTGAAGCCAATCTGCAGAAGATGATGGTCGGCGGAAAAATGACGGAGCATCATATCAAAGCCGTTTTGAAAGTAGCGCGAAACGTGAATGATGAGGAGTGGTGCACACATTGGAATGCGGGGACTTTTCCAAAAGTAAAATTCACTGCAGCCGAGATCGCTCTGAAAGAGACTCTCTACATGATCTGCGGGGACGCCGCCGCGAAAGTCGGGCTTGTGACGGCGATGAAAAAGGTCGCTTAGAGGTGCTTGATCCATATGCTGCAAGATTTGTAGGAAATGGCCCAGGCAATCGGCTTTGCCCAGGCCATTTATTTATCCGCGTCGTATCCCGACGTGATGCTGATCTCTCGAGACACATAAAGCGAAACCCAGCACCAGTTGAAAGTCTAGCAAGCAACGAGAGTGGGTTTCAATTCCGAATTGCAGACTTAGGCATTCTGACCGCAAGATCCGTTGGTTTCAGATTTTTCAAAACTGAAAGGCGTGAGTTGGTTGCGACCATAGGTTCGCGACCCTACGTCTCAACCGCTTTCTCGGTCCATGAAATGCAGAATACAGAGTCAGTCTGCTTAAATTCGAGGCGCTTTCAGGGGAATTATCTACGTCTGGGCGAAGAAAAAGAAATTGTTCGACTCGCAGGACGCGCCCGCCAGCGGAACAGATGCTTGAAGCAATTTTTGCGCGAAGCATTAGTTGCGACGTATTTAGACCGCGCTTTTTTCCCGTAGGGCCTCATGAGCCATGAAGAATGATCGAATTGGTTTCACAAATTTAAAACACGGGGCTCGCCGATTTGATCCCCGAAAGCCCAGACATTTAAAAAACTTTGAAATTTCACAGCTTGCGTGCAAAACGCAAATGACAAGCAAGTGACAAGGCCTATACGCTATGCTACGAGCACAAGGACATCCACTCTGGTTTTTGAACGAACTCTCTCACTCTCGCAAAGCAGGCAATAAGCATGTGAGCTTGGGTCATAGAGTCGAGTTTGCGAGCTGGTTGAACCTTTCATCAAAGAGGTGAATCATGAGCAACACAGGTAACTCGTCGAGCAATTTGGGAAGTGGAATGCTCCATCCGACCAGCTCCACGGGCGTGCACCCGGCGATCCACAACAGTTCGCTTGTCGATGACTCTAAATCATTTGCATTTACAACGAAGTTTGAAGAGCTGATCGCATGGGGCCGCAAGAACTCGCTCTGGCCAATGCCTTACGGCACGGCCTGCTGCGGAATCGAGCTTATGTCAGTCATGGGACCTAAGTATGACCTGGCTCGTTTCGGTGCGGAAGTGGTTCGCTTCTCTCCGCGTCAAGCTGACATGGTCATCATTGCCGGCACCATCACCGAAAAAATGGCGCCGATTCTGTGCACCATCTATGAGCAAATGCTTGAGCCCAAATACGTGATCTCAATGGGCGCTTGTGCAAGTTCGGGCGGCTTTTATCGCGCGTATCACGTGCTTCAAGGTGCGGATCAAGTGATTCCCGTCGATGTTTATGTGCCAGGTTGCCCTCCGACTCCTGAAGCCGTTCTTGATGGTTTGATGGCTCTGCAAAAAATGATCGGCGAGAACCATCCGCGTCCGTGGGCAACCAATTGGAAACGCCCGGAGTGGTTGAAGCCTTTAGCCGAGATGCGCGAACACTCGTTTGACCCAAATGCCGTGACAAACGGACCGGGTCGCATCGAGGGCTCGAGCAAAAGCCGAAGTCAGATTCAGACAATTAAGTAAATAATGAATCCGCAGTCGAAGCATCTCTGAAAATAGAGAAGCTTCGTGAAGCAAGAGAACCTCTAGCGCAGCGATAGAAGGCAAAACGGATGGCGACTCAAAATCTCGAGAGCTTGCAAAAAGACCTCGCACCATTGAGCCAAGCAGATCGGTTTGCGACTTATAAATTCATCACCACACCTGTGGGCGACGATGTAGTTGAGCTTCCAAAAGAAGACATCATCTCGGTTTTGCGTTTCTTGCGTGAAACGAACAGGTTTGATGTTTTAATGGATCTCTGCGGAAGCGATTATCCGGAGCGTTTGGAGCTCGGCCAAAAACGTTTTGAAGTTGTTTACCAAATGTTCTCGACTCGCACATTCCGCCGACTTCGCCTGAAGTGCCAAGTGAACGATGGCGAGACGATTGAGTCGGCAACAAAAGTTTGGAGATCAGCCAATTGGTTTGAGCGTGAAGCTTATGACATGTACGGCATCATCTTCGAAGGTCACCCCAATTTGACGCGTATCCTTTGCCACCACGAGTTTGTGGGACATCCATTGCGCAAAGATTATGACGCCAACAAGCAGCAGCATTGCTCGCATGTTTTGCCACTTCATTTCGCTCCCGACGATAATTTCAAAGTCGATGGCCGGCAGCTTTTGCCTTTGAACATCGGTCCATCGCATCCATCGACACATGGAACTTTGCGTGTCATGGCCGAAGTTGATGGCGAGACCATTGCACGTGCTAATGTCGAGCTTGGTTACCTTCACCGTTGTTTCGAGAAAATGGCCGAAACTCATCCCTACAATCAGGTGATCCCATACACCGACCGGTTGAACTACTGCTCAGCTCCGATGAACAACGTGGGTTACTGCAAAGCCGTCGAAAAACTTTTGGGAGTTGAAATCCCGGCGAAAGCGCAGGCGATGCGCGTGATTTTAGCTGAGCTTTCGCGCGTGATCGACCATATCGTTTGTATTGCGGCCAACTCGCTCGATCTTGGTGCTTTGACGACGTTCTTCCATCTCTTCACGTACCGCGAAATGGTTTACTCACTGTTTGAGAAACTCTGCGGAGCGCGCTTGACGGTTTCGCTCACGCGCATCGGTGGAATGGCTCAAGACGCACCGCCTGGCTGGTTCAATGAGGTTTTGGACACTGTCAAAATAATACGTAAAGGTGTCGACGAGCTCGACACTCTTTTGACCGGTAACAAAATTTGGATCTCTCGTACCCGCGGTGTTGGTGCGATCTCGGCCGAGAAAGCAATAGCTTGGGGTTACACAGGACCTCTCTTACGAGCCGCTGGCGTGAGTCTCGATTTGCGCAAAGCGCAGCCGTATTACATGTACGACCAGCTTGATTTCAATATTCCAATTGGATCAACTGGTGATGTTTATGACCGTTACTTAGTGCGAGTCGCCGAGATGCGTGAGTCTCTCAAGATCGTTGAGCAAGTTTGCAAAAACGTTCCCGAAGGTGATTTTACGATTCGCGACAAGAGCATCGTTCTCCCAGAGAAAAAAGATGTTTACGGCAATATCGAAGGTTTAATGAACCACTTTATGTTGATCATCAAAGGACTTCGCCCACCAGTTGGCGATATCTACGATGCAACCGAAGCTGCGAACGGAGAACTCGGATTTTATCTCGTGAGCGATGGTTCGGGTCGTCCGTACCGTTTGCGAGTTCGTCCACCCTGTTTTGCAATTTATCAGTCGTTCCCAGAGCAAATTACCGGCGGAATGCTTGCTGATGTGATCGCGGTCTTGGGCTCAATGAACCTCATTGCCGGTGAGTTGGACCGTTAGGTTCAACTCTTGTTTGTTTTGCATCTGCTCGG
>JAYVND010000400.1:0-1538 GCA_043758635.1 Bdellovibrionales bacterium | reverse complement strand
AGTTGAACCGCGGTGAATTTGATCAAGGTGAATACAAACGCTATGGTCGTGGAGGTCGAGAGATCTGGATTCAGGCCTCTTACAATCCCATCTTTAACGCCGACAATCGAGTGGTGAAAATTGTAAAATTTGCGACCGTGATTACCGAGCAAAAAACGAAAAATGCGATTTTCGAGGGAAAAGTGAATGCGATAGGAAAAGCGCAGGCAATGATCGAGTTCAACACAGACGGAACAATCATTAGCGCCAACGAGAATTTCTTGAAAACTTTAGGCTACCACAACTTAGATGAGATCAAAGGCAAGCATCACCGGATTTTTGTTGATCCATCATTTGCTTCGACAGGCGAATACCGTATGTTTTGGGAAAAACTGAACCGCGGTGAATTCGATCAGGGCGACTACAAGCGAGTTGGACGCGCGGGCAACGAAGTTTGGATCAATGCTTCCTACAATCCGATTTTGGATTCAGAAGGGCGCGTGATGCTCATCGCAAAATTCGCGACCGACATCACCGCGCAAAAAAAGAAGATTCAAGAGTTCGATGTGCAAACCACTCACCTTGAAGAAACCGCAAACCATCTTTCTGCGGCGGCAACAGAATTGACGGCAACGGCAACTCAGATGGCGACAAATTCGAAGCGTACAAGTCTCGAGTCGCAGTCGGCCTCGGGTTCGGCGGATCAAGTGGCTTCGGGCGTTCAAACCGTTGCAATCAACACCGATCAAATGGTCTCGGCAATTAAAGAAATCTCTCGATCAGCCAACGAGTCGGCAGAAATGTCAAAAATCACATCCAACAAAGCGCAAGAGACGAACCGCACGGTGACCCAACTGGGCGCGAGCTCACTTGAAATTGGTGAGGTGATCAAGGTTATCAGCTCAATTGCACAGCAAACAAATTTGCTTGCACTCAACGCGACAATTGAAGCGGCTCGTGCGGGCGATGCGGGTAAAGGTTTTGCGGTTGTTGCCAACGAAGTGAAGGAGCTCGCAAAGCAGACAGCTAAAGCGACTCAGGACATTACGAATAAAATCGGCGCAATCCAAAAAGATTCGCAACGCGCAGTTGATGCAATTGTCGACATTGTGCAGGCGATCGACAAATTGAACGGAATCTCTGGCACTATTGCCGCCGCGGTCGAAGAACAAACGGCGACGACAAACGAAGTTTCTCGAGTTGTCCAGGAGTCATCGAAGAGCGTTCAGGGTATCTCAACAAGCGTTCGTCTTGTGTCGAGTGCCGCCGAAGAAGGTACGATCACTGCCAATCAAACGCTTGAAGCGTCACGGAGCTTGGCCGATGTTGCCGAGAAACTGAAGATCATCGTTCGGCAAGTGAAAGCGGCATAAGCCACAATTGACTCTGAGAAGTATGAGGGCGTCACTGATACAGTCGTCATACGCCCTCATTTTGTTAGCTGTAAATTTCTCGACTCGTATGCCCGTTGCACGTCTTCCCGAAGGGAAACTGATGTCGGCTCCTTTTAAGGTCATGATTGTGGATGATTCCACGGTATTTCGTTCGCAACTCAGGGC